>NZ_CAJCKS010000027.1:0-44480 GCF_903970985.1 Pantoea sp. ME81
GGAACATGCCGGCCTGCAGTATTATGGCGGTCCCACACAGGCCTGTGAGAGGTTCTTGTTGTCAGGCTGGACCGCCAGCATTCTCATGGGCGCGCGTGGTGAAAGAAGCCCACTGAGCCTGCCCTCTGAAGTCCGCATCCCCTGGTTTACTGTCCTGATAGCGGATTTTGACGGGCTGCTGATCCGTTCGGGCGATATCCTGATAGACGATTTGGGCCGCCGGTTTATCGCCGGGGGCACCGAACTGACCCACATGGGCTGGCGCATCACCGCCATGCTGGCGATGGTGTGATATGGCAGACGTTTCGGATGTCAGCCAGTTCATTGCGCAACGGGTCGCCGCATCACTGTACCCTGACGGTGAAAGCGAAACCTCGCTGGCAGGCGTTCCGGTAAAAATCTATCCGGGCTGGCCTGTGCCTGATGCGCTGCAGCGGGATATTGAAGCGGGTGCTGCCCATGTGACCGTCTGGCCATTGCCAAGCGAGCGCAAAGTCAGCACGGGTTTAGGCCGACCTTTTCGGACAGTGGCAAAGGGTAAGCCGACACTGCAGGTGAACGTGAATGGCAGCATCATTACTCTGTCAGGTGAGGTCACGGCTGACACCAATGTGCAGATAGCGCTGGGCAGTAAGGTATTCCGGTTCCATTTTCCAGCCGGCATCACACTTAGCAGCGTCAAAGCTCGTTTGTCGGAAACATTACCCCTGGCATCTGTTATTTTCGGCCGCGTCGTGGTCCTCAGCGCAGGACACATCACTGCCACCGTCACCACTGCCGGGACAGTCGTGCGCGAGCTTCGCAGGCAGGTAAAAGAATTTCAGGTAACCGTCTGGGCACCCATGCCTGTGCTGCGTAACCGCATCGGTACGCTGGTGGATGTGACACTATCCGAACAGCACCATATCGACCTGGGCGACCATGTCCCGGCTCAGATGCTGTATGCCCGGCAATCTGAATCCGATACGGGCGGCAACTTTCACGTCTACCGCCGCGACCTGATATTCAGCGTCAACTTCGCACTCACTCAGCATTCAACGGCATCCGAAGTCATCGCCACTGCGTTCAGCCTGAACAGCCACTGAATTTCCTTTCGAATAATCGTATCCGGAGTCTCTTATGCCCATTTATCAGGCGGGCAGCCTGAACACGGCCGCATTATCCGCGCCCGACCTGTATGTCCAGATTGTTCCGCCACGTACGCGGTACATTAACGGGGTGCCCACTGACGGTCTGGGTCTGGTTGGGGTCGCCAGCTGGGGGCCGGTCAACCGGCCGTTTCGTATCACTTCGGATACCGATATGGCGTTCTTTCTGGGCGCGCCGCAGAATCGCCGGTATGACCTTGCCACGGCTGTAGCGGTTTCCCTGCAGACGGGTGCTGCAAATCTTAATTGCGTCCGTGTGACCAATGGCAGTGAAAAAGCGGCCTGCGGTGAATTCAGCCACAAAAAGACGAAGAAAAAGCTCTGTCTGACAGCGCTCTACAGCGGAACACGCGGCAATTTAATCAAAGCAGGGCTTAGCAAGGGGGCTGCGGCGAAGTCGATCAAACTCACCATCAGTTTACCCGGCGTCATCGCGGAGGTATTTGATAATCTGAGCACGGAAGTGCCGGACATTTGCGCAGTCATCGCTGACGCTGTTAATCATGGACAGCATGCCTTCAGAGGGCCGAGTCAGATTATCCTTGCGGGTGTTGAAGCGGATGAATCAACGACGGCATCAGAGGCTGCAGTCATTGTAGACCACTTCACCCGCAATGAAATTGCTTTCGCCGGGGGTAACGACGGCATAGACCAATGTACAGTTAAGATCGTTGATAAAGATAAAAAAACTGTGGAAAAGGTACTTGGCCCGATTACTGATTCACAGGTAGTGGGTGAAGACAGCGCTGAAGGGCTTCGCTCGGGGATGTATGCCCTGAGGAGCACCGGTTCGCAGGTCATCAATCTGATTGATGTGTCCACAGCAGAACACTGGCCAGCTATGACGGCATTCTCTCAGTCTGAGGGCGCGTTCATGATCACGCAGGGCGCTGAATCCACCGATTTCAGAGCACTGTCTGATGCACTGAATAAGTCTGGCGTGGATGACTGGCACTTTAAACTTCTCATCGGCGACTGGCCTTACTGGAAAGATACGACCAACGGGATAAACCGGCTAGTTGCCCCCGCCACGTTTGAGGCAGCGAATATTGCAGCACGATCACCACATATCTCCACGCTCAATAAACGCATACCTGGCATCATCGCAACACAGCGTCAGCTGGATCGGCGCATCTACACCGGTACAGAAATTGGCCTGATCAACGCAGCCCGACTGGATGTCATCACGAATCCGTGTCCCGGTGGTAACTACTTTGGTATGCGATCGGGCCGTAACTGTTCATCGAACCCCACGCAGAATGACGACACCTATACGCGCATGACCAACTTCCTGTCACTGACCATCGCGGCCAGTTTCGGCAGCGTGGTGGGCGACAATCAGACAGTCGACCTGCGCCGGGAAACCAAAAGCACACTGGAATCCTTCCTGTCGAATCTTGAAACCCTGAAGATGATCGGTAATCCAAATGGCGGGCCGGCTTTTGCTGTGCGTCTCGATGAGACCAACAACCCGGACTCGCGTGTGGCGCTGGGGTACATGACCGCCGACATCCAGGTCAAATATCTGAACGTGGTGCGGTTCTTCCTGGTCAATCTGGAAGGCGGTGGCAGCGTGTCCATCTCCGTTTCAAATCACTGATGCTCTCGCGCTGCGGCAGCAGCACTATCCAATCCGGAGATAATCCATGCCAACCCTTGGCTACACCGTCGGCCGTGATATCGCCGTTGATATCAACACGCCCGCGGGCAAGCTGCGCATCCCTAAAATCATGAGCTTCGACTCAAAACCACAGGTCAGCACGCAGAAAATTACGCCGCTCAACGGCATTACCGACGAGTTGCAAATCCCCACTGGCTGGCACGGCACCATTACGGCAGAGCGAATGGACGCCACGCTGGATAACTTCTGGGCAAAGTGGGAAGACAACTACTACAACGGTATCGATCAGCCGCGCGGCACGATTACCGAGACTATTACCGAAGCGAACGGCACTGTCTCCGTTTTCCGCTATGAGGGGGTGTCATTTCATCTCACCGATGCTGGCAACAAGCAGGGCGAAAAGACCGTGAACCAGACACTGACATTCACCGCCAGTCGCCGTAAGAAAGTTAACTGAGGTTCATCATGGTAAAAGTCACAATACACGAACAGTCCGAAGCATTACCTGTCTCGCCGGACATGCCCGACCAGGTCACAGACTCTCGTGGCCGGACCATCCGATACCGCGAACTGGATCCGCTACAGGAGTCCAGGCTGATTCTGGCCATTGGCGCTGAAGCCGCCATGAATCCGGTGTATGTGAACGTTTATGCCATTCCCGCCGCGCGCGTCTCTGAGATTGACGGTGACGAATACGCCATTCCCCAGACGCAGGCGCAGGTCGATGCGATGATCAGCATACTCGGCCGCGAGGGGATGGATGCACTGGCGAAGCGATTTTTTCCGACCGCGGACGCCGCCGGAGCTGACTCTGCCAGCAGGGCCGCTACAAAAAACTCGCTCTGAACCCTGATTTTCGCAGCCGCTGCTGGCTGGTTAAAAACGGGGTTCCGTTCGGGATGGTGTTTAATGCCGGTGACCTGTCGGGACATGAGCGTCATGCCATGGCCATCGTCTTTACAGAACTCGAAGGCGCGACGTTCAACTGGCACACGTGGACCTGGGAAAAGCAGGAATGAAAGAGATTGAAGGGCTGTTAAACGCTGCGGTGACGTTTGCATCGATGGAGATTGCGGTCCATAAACGTCTCACCGAAGGGCTGGAAAAAGTCGCTGAACATATTGTTCAGACGGCCAAAGACGAAATCGGGTTTTACCAGCCAGCTATTGGTCCATTTCAGGACTGGGCAGAACTGGCAGAAAGTACCGAAGCTGATAAAACGCGCAAGGGTTTCCCCTCGGAAGCGCCGCTGCTACGCACCGGAGAGTTCCGTGATACGTGGGAGCACGAAACGCAGGGGTTCGAAGCCGTTATCGGCTCAAAAGACAAAAGGGCATTGTGGTTTGAGTTCGGTACAGTGAACATGCCACCCCGTCCGGTACTGGGGCCAGCCGTCGTTCACAATGAGCATAAAATTCGTAAGATTCTGGGCCGTGCTGCGGTCAGAGGTATCACCGAGGGAGTAGCCATCCATAAATCACTGGGATATCACCGCAGTATCTGAAATCTTGCAGAAACTTTATCGCGGAAATTTGTTCATATTTACGCCTGGCTTATCAGGCATATTTGTCGGATAAGCCGCTTACTTTGCGATGAAGAATGGAGAGGGTTACAATGCTGAAAATTCTGATTGCCTCAATGATGCTCATGACCGGAAGTCAGGCATATCCAAAACCGCCAGCCGACAGGCCGCATCATTTTTTACACGTTCCGCTCTCAGAGTTGGTGGCTTTCACGCCTGAAAGAGTGCCAGAGACGGAGGCTCTCATTCGTCGTAATCTTCTCAACGATCCGTGGTCACCTCGCACTGGTGCAAAGAATCCTGTACTCACTCTGGTGTGTTTTACCGATTACAACAGCCGGCCCTGCAGACAGTTAGATGTCAGCCTTAGTCGGCTTATCAGGTCAAACCCCCGAATCGCAGTCACCTATAAATTTGCCCCGTCACCCCGTCAGCCAACTGAAGCAGCACGGATGGCCCTGACGGTATGGCAATTCCAGCCTGAGAAGTTTGAAGCCTTCCACCACGCACTTATGGCTTATGAAGGGATGATTGATGGCTACAGTATCCGGGCGGCTATGCGAGCGGCGGATGTGCACATCTCAAGGGTCAGTCCCGATACGCTGTCCCCGCTGGCAGTTAACCGGTCATTAATCATGAAGCTCAGTCTGACAGAAATCCCGTCCTTGCTGATTGGCGATAAAGTCATGACCGGTTCTGCGAAATACAGCGAGCTGGAGGGGGCTGTTAATGCTGCACTCAAAAACTCTTAACCTGAGGAGCATCAGGGGAACACTGCAGTGAATATTTTCGCCTGCTTTCTGGCTGTAGCCATTGTTCTGGCCGGTATGTGCCGGATCCTGCTGTGGCGAAACCGTGCGGCTAGCAAAAGCCACAATGCACTGCCTCCAACTCCCACTCAAAAACGAAAGTTACCCCAGTCCAGGCTGGAAACAGGTGCATCTCTGTTGCCTCTGCTGTTGCTGATATTACTGATTCGCTCTTTTGGCTGGGAGTCGTTTCACATTCCGTCAGGCTCAATGACACCGACGCTGCTTAAAGGTGATTTTGTTCTCGCAGATAAATTTACGTACGGCTTTAAAAACCCTTTCAATCAGAGAACACTAATACAGCGAGGCCATCCGCAACGGGGCGATATCGCGATTTTCCATTATCCGGCAGACGACTCACAGCTTTTTATTAAGCGCGTCATCGGACTACCCGGGGATCATGTGAAGTTTGAACCGGAAAGTCAGACATTATCCATTCTCCCGGTATCAGCACGGGCGGGGGATGATCGCATGCCTCTCCCAATCAGCTACACACCTCCGGTACCGGCAGACCACTTAGGTTCATTTAATTACGGTCAGCACCTTGTTGAGCGGAATGAAACGCTGGGAGGCATCACCCATAAAATCCAGCAAGACGCTGCCAGAACGGCTGATACGGGTCAGTTCTTCCACCAGGAAGGGCTACCCGCAGGTGAGTGGTTGGTGCCTGAAGGTCAGTACTTTATGATGGGAGACAATCGCAACAACAGTTATGACAGTCGCTACTGGGGATTCGTGCCAGAGCGCAATCTGGTGGGTAAAGCTGTCGGCATCTGGCTCAGCCTTGTAAAGCAGGATTGGCCGTGGCCGACCGGCTTGAGACTCAGCCGTATCGGGCCTCTGAATTGACGCTGGCCGTCATCACCTCAGTTGAAACCGTCTGCACAGGGAAGTCATTTTGATTACAGAAAACCCCCGGTATTTACACGCTGGTCTGGAAGAGCCTGATGAGGACGGCGTCACCGCCCTTGTCGCGTACGGAATGACAACCACTGATGGTGAAGTGGTGTATCTCATCATTCGCTACTTCGACTATGAAAATAATTCGGTGCAGGGCGACCATTTATACATGTCATTTAATGAAGCGATGGATGATGTGTTTAAAGACTATGCCCTGACCAGAAGCAGCTGGCGTGAGCTTTCCACAGAGGAAATTTTACGCATAGATGCCCGGATTGGCTGAGCACTGAGCCAGTGAGGCGCGGTTTTCGATTTTTTAATACTCTGTCACAGCCTTTGAAAATTGCGGGAAACCGTATGCCATTAATGGCAGCGTTAAGCCTCAGCGTGATTTCGGGGGCGAAGGCTATGAAAACCTTAACGGTAATATCCCTCCTGGCACTGACGCTCGGGGCCGCAGAGAGAGATGGACGTGAATGACAGTGACACTTATTACGGTGACAGCTGGGATAACATCATGGCCAAAGTGCACGGAACATGCACGCGTTTCACCTGTCCGCCTGGCACCCGGGTCAAAGTGGATGCCGTTCCGGGTGATACCGGCATAGCGGAAACATGGGACCGGCAGGTCGTTGAACTGCTGGAGCTGGTCGGGATGAAATTCGTGGTCATGGGCACGGACGGGCATTCCTCTTCAGCCTGGGTTCTGGCACCCGGCGGGATCGCCTACAGCATTCAGTGGATGTTCCTGAAGAAAGTGGCAGAAAAAAAATGAAAGGCTAGAAAACAAAAAGCCCGGGAGTGGTGGCAACCGGGCTGGCACAATCCTGTGCCCAACATTTCCAACGAGAGATTGGTCTCATCACAGGGAAGTAGGAGACACATAGAGCATAGCTGATGTGATCGCAATTGCATGCGAAGCGGCAAGCGATGAGTGGCAATATGAGAGCAGGGCCCTAAAATCGGGCCCTGTAATTATGTTCTATTCACGATGATGTTTGAGGCAAATTCAATTGCTGAACGGTGATCGTTTGCAGGAATATGCGTAATTTTATGCTTATCAAGGCTTAGCTTAATAGAATCAAGTACCCTAACTTGAGCGAGTGTGGGTGATAATGGCTCTTCGATAGTGAACAAGACATCTTCCACTTTCAGTAGCTTTTCTTCTGCAGCCCGAGTAACCCTCATAACCCAAGTGTCACCATGCTCCATCATTTTACCCGGCTCAGATTGCTCAAACGCCAGGGGCTTTATAGCACGTGTTATTACGTCATTTCTTTTAGCGACAAGAGGCATCGAAAACTTAGACAATGTTCCATTAACTATTTGAGGTTTATAGAGGTTTTTGAGGGCATCTATTCTGTCAATGCTTCTTTTAAGCTCTTTGGCTAAAACTTCTTCTCTTCGCGCTTTAGTGTAATCGCTATGATTTACATATCGATCATATATTAGATTCATTTCTTCTTTAGGATTGTTTGTAAGCACAACCCTGGCCTGGCTGAAATGAAAAATTGATTCGCGTTTGGCTGTGAAATAGTGGAAAAACTGAGAAAGAGACTGCGCTCCGCTAATTTGGATAGCAGTGTTTTTGGCAAATCCAAGTTCTCTAAAAAATGCATCTTTAGCTAAAGGGAAAATGCAATCATCGTGAAAAAACTTCCTAACACGCGAGTCATTTCGATTTGTCATCATAAAATCGAAATAATTTTCCTTTGGAGCGCAGACGACAACACCTACGTTCGCAAACTCTTCAGTTTCCGGGTAGGGTGAATATCTAACGATGCTGTATAAGCAAGGCGTTGTCATATGATGCTGCTCCAAAATTCATCTGTTTCTGCTCTAGTGAGCGTAGTCTCAATGCTGTTGATGAAATCCTGATCAACACACCAGTCCTCTGGTACATCTTCCCAGAAGTGGGGCATACGGCAATAGGCGTTTAGAAGTTTTTCTTTCTGAACGACGCGATCGACCATGTCAAATGCCCACTCCCTCGATTTGTGGGAGTAAACGTGATAGTCAAAATCTCCTGCGTCAGCATTCTGATCAAAGGCCAGATTGTGGTCAATAAGGTAATACCTATCATGCTGAACGTCGTAGAGCATGTTTACATTGCCACCTTTTGCAGTGAGGCTCCTATCGCCATTCATGACCCATCGGTCAAAAAGGTAAATTCTCTTTTGCTCATCGACCGGGATAACTCGTTCATTCCTTGATTGGGCAAATGTCAAAGAAACGGCATTTTCAATGTAAAGTGTAGCGAACGCATAGCCTGATTTTATCTCGTCTTTCAATTCGGGAGAAAATTCCAGTAGCTCTTCAGGAATATAGACGACATTAAAATCTGGCAATGGCAGGCCAAGATCGCTAGCCAAGCAAGCAGAAATGAATTCAGCTAAAAGATGCTTAGGTGGCATCAATGGCATTGATTTTACGATGTATTTTTTTCCATCATCGCATCGGCAGAGGATTGGCTTGGTGCTGCCTTCTTTTATGCGTCGGATAAATTCGACGACGCTGATTTTTGGGGAATCCAACGTTGAGATCATCCATGCGTTGATTAGTTAGGCAAAGATACACGGATTGTTCTTAATGCCATATCCTGACAAATGAACAGTGCTTATCGATAAGGGGCAGTCGGCCACTTCTTGTAGGCAAAGACGTAAAGCATAATGAAATGGATACCTGGACAAGAGAGGAGAAGTGCCATTTTCCATCCGAATCCAGCCTTCTGAGCCATGCGAAAGCAGGGTATGAACATCAGAAACCAGATGATTAAGGACAGTGCTGCAAGAGGGTTTGGCTGTTCCATTAAAAGATCTCCGTGAATTGTTTGCGTTTAGTTATCGGCTAACAACTGTGAGAATTTAACTGGCATGCCATTCTGAGGATCTTCCCCCATCGTTATCTTAAGAAATAGCCCACCTGAGTGGGCCTTGTCTTTAGTTGCCGCCCGGACGAGCGTCTGCAGAACGATTCCCGCAACGTGACCCATCTGCAGCTGTATCGCCGTTATGCTGACAATTGCCCGCGAATGCACTCACTGAAGCACCCATAGATAGAATGAGGCAAAAAATAGCCATTACCTTTTTCATCATGTTTCTCGCTGTGTGATTGTGTTGCCAAATGGCGAAATCACATTACGACTAGGGTGCTAAATTATCAATAAAATTTATAGGAATATTCCTAGTTAATGCAATGGTTCTAATCTCCTCACTGACATCAAAAAACATTGTCTGGTTTATAAAGTCATATCTGACCTAGTCTCAGAAGAGTTTGCTGCATTTGCTTTAGGCTGCTGATCAAGATTAAGCATGAAATGGTTCTTTTTCACACGATTGCTTTGTGTCAGGTTGGTCTAGCTTGTCCCTCTAATCATAAGGAGGGATTCATGAAAACACGCAATATCAATATTTCAATGGCCATGGCCATCACTTTACTTTTTGTTGGCGCAGCAGAAGCGAAATCAACAAAACAGACCGACGACCAGATTCGTCAGTTGATCATCGAAGATTCAATTGCGTCTTACCCGGGTGTCTGCGCCTGCCCATTTAACTCTGCCCGCAACGGCAGCAGTTGTGGCAGGAGGAGCGCATGGAGCAAGCAGGGAGGGTTTGCGCCGATCTGCTATAAGAAAGAAGTGTCACGAGAAATGGTCGATGAATGGCGTAAAAACCATGCAGCATAACTGAACCCGCGAATGCGGGTTTTTTTATTGATTAAAACGGAGTGTGGATGGATTTCGAGGCTTATAAAGTCGCAGTCAGGCTCAGCCTGACTGAAAACATCTCCGCTGGCCTGCTCGCCGTATCCCGCAAGTTCGCGGACACCAATCAGCAGGCTGAGCTGTTTCAGCAGAGAATGAAGCAGATTGGCCGGATGACGATCGCAGGAGGAGCCTTCACCGCGGCAGGTCTGGTTATCACTAAGGGGCTGGATGCGACACTCCATGCTGCAAAAGACCTCGTTCGCGCGCAGAATGATTTCAGAACGCTGAACCTCAGCACTTATGAAAACGCATCAGTCACTGCACAGGCGCAGTCCCTGACCCATAAGACGCTGGGCACCACGATCGCCGGCAACATTCGCCTCATCCAGGACCTGCATACTGCTTTTGGTGACCTGCACCACGCCATCGAGGCCGCACCTTCCTTTGCGAAATACGAAGCCACTGTGCGCATGGCGCTGGGCAAGGGCGCAACGGATGGGCTGGTCAATGCCGCGGCTAAGGCGCTTGAACACCGTGGCGGCGGTGTCATCAACAATACCGCTATGTTCGAAAAAGAACTGGCCATGATGTCCCAAGTGCAGCTGGCATCCCGCGGTCGCGTCAGCCCCAAAGACTATCTCGCGGCATCACAGACCGGCAAAATTTCTTACATGATGCTTGCGCCTGACTATCTCTACGGCGCATTCGCCGGACTGATGAGCATGGACAAGGGGGGCAACAAATCCGGTACCGCCATGATGACAGGATTCAGTTCGCTGATTGGTGGTCATATGGACCGCAAAGCGAAAGGGTTCCTGACTGAAATTGGCATGCTGGATGAGGTAGTCAGCCTCGAGCGTCTGAAAATGATGCGCGAAGCGATGTCAAAGCTATCTCCAGCCGAACGCGACATTTACCGTCAGAGCCTGGGGAGTGAATCCGTCATCAGTGGGGGACTTAAGCCAGAATACGCCCGTCTGTTTTCCCATCCTGACCAGCTGGCCGCGGCGATGGCCGACCGCATTCGTCAGCGCTATGGAAGTCAGCTCACCGATGAGCAGGTGGGCAACATGCTGGGGGAATACCTCAACCGTAATGCCGGTCAGTTTTATGCCCAGCATGTTATTAACGCTACCAAATTGCGTAAGGATGCGGCTGTCTTTCACAATGCGATGAATTACAGCAATGCTTACGACATGTATCTCAACTCACCGGATGGGGCTGCACTGGCCCTGCACTCTGCCTGGACGAACGTGAAAGCGCTGCTTGGGCTGCAGCTTTTGCCCACGCTGACACGCGTCACGCTCGGACTGGCACATTTCATGAACAGGGTCAGTCAGTTTGCAGAAGACAACCCGTGGGCAGTGAAAATCGCAGCCTACTCTGCCACCGCGCTTGCCGGGTTAACTCTGTTAACCGGGGGCATCCTGTTGTTCGGCGCTACACTCGCCGCTGCTCGGCTGGTGGGCAGTCTGGGCGTTATCACTTCGGTAGCGGCCATGCTGGGCGGCCCGGTGACACTGGCCATTGCCGGTATCGCGGCAGCGGGATGGCTGATTTACCGTAACTGGACACAGATTAGTTCTTCACTGAAGGGCATGTGGTTTGAGATGAAGACGATCGCCTTCAATACCTGGGAAGTGGTCAGGGGAATGGGGCATCACTTCATTTCCTGGTGGGAGGGGATCGAATCCGCGTCTGACCGGTTTGGTGGAAAACTGACCTCAGGATTCAGCCGCCTGTTTGATTACATTGTCGGGCTGCTGAACAAGCTGCCCGGCGTGAATATCCTGACATCATCCGAGCTGGGCGTGAAACGGCAGGCGCTGTCTCTGCTGGCAGATATCAATGCGCTGACAGGGGGGCCGAAGGTGCCAGCCGCACTCTCCGGTTACGCAGCAGTTATGGCATCGCAGGGCCGAAGCACCGGTGCGCCCGATTTCGCATCCGGCATGCGCGGAATATACCGTCAGCACGAAGCTCCACCCATACCTGATCGCAACAACCAGCTGGTTCAGGTACACAGCGTTCTTCATCTTGACGGTAAAGCCGTTGGGGAAGTCGTCACTCGTCATCAGGTCAGGGAGGCCACGCGCGCGCCGTCCGGAGCCAGTGGCTTCGATCCTTCCATGTTGATGCTTCATCCGGGTCAGCTCAGCAGATAAGATCTCAGTAAGCCGCAGAGATAAATATCGGTGAACGAATGCAGGTACTTAAATCCGTTCGAAACCATATTAAATACAGAAATCACTTTTATGCCCGGGGAGAGTTCCAAATTAAGCTTCGCACAAGTTTTAGTGCCAGTCCCTGGCAAACGATCCCTTATCAAATCAGGCAGACGGATTAGACGGGCGGCGGCTGACGCTGCCTCCTTTTCTTCCGGCTTCTACGGCCCTTTCAGGGTCATTTTTGAAGTTGCCTCCACTGGCTCGGCCTCCGCGTTCACCAGCTTCTCTTGCTCGTTCAGGATCGTTGGCGAAGTTTCCTGCGCCACCTCTGCGTGTTGGTTCATTCATAGTCAGACCTCATTTCAGGGTTCCATAAGATTAAAGGGCCAGCCACTAACGAAAAAAATTTTAGCCAGGCATAACGGCTTTTCCACATGAAAAGCAGGCTAATTATTTGAATCAGAGCAAAGAATATGGCGAAATTTGGGTTAAGTGGAGCGTGCTCTGGCGAGGCAGAGCAAAAGGAGAAGTCAGAAAAAAATAAAGCCCGGGAGTGGTGGCAACCGGGCTGGCACAATCCTGTGCCCAACATTTCCAAACACAGCTTATCTCATCACAGGGCAGTAAGAGACTGTATTAGACTAGTTGGTATGGTGAGGATTGCATGCGAAGCGGTAAGGTTGAAATTGACAACGTTTAGCTGAAAACAACCATCGTTAAATAAAGGCCCGGAACCTGCGCGGTAGCCGGGCGGCAATGAAAAGGGGTGGGGGTATTGCCAAAAGTTTGACGGATGTCCCTGAAGAGGAAAGGACAACTTCAGCTTAACCTGGCCTCAGAACATTGCAAACTTATCCCAAATGTTTGTCTCGGCATTATCAAAGCAACGAGTCCGGGCTGGCTTTGGCAGCTCTCTTTTCCTCATCCATGGTTTTTATCGGCTCCGGTGAGGAGAGCCAACGGTCAAACTTTTCGTATGTCTCAAGAAAATTTTTGAAATAGGCCGTTGCCGCTGCGAGGTTCTCTTTATGCTCAAGGTAGGCAACCGTCATCTTGAATGCATCCTGATTTTCAAACTTCATCACGTTATCCCACATTAAACAGGTATTTCCCAGCGTAGCCTGGATAACGCTAGCTTGCTGCCGTATGGGGCGGACACAGGTAAAAAGCCACATGTCATTTCTTAATTCTTTGATGCACTTTGCACAAGGTATCGATCCGACCGTCACCCGACTGATGCTGGGTGAGTTTGAGTTCATAGAATTCGAAGTCCCCGAACGTGTGGCGATTACCGGCAGACAGAAAACGGTGCCGCACCAGATGATCGGCGGTCAGCGCGTCCTCGATGTCCTGGGAACGGAATATGATCCGCTGAGCTGGTCCGGTGTGATTACAGGTGCTCATGCAGGTGAACGCGTCAGTGCCCTTGAGCGTATGCGTGATGAGGGGAGGCCGCTGGTGTTGCTGCTGGACACTTACCGGTTCACCGTGGTCATTACAGCTTTTAACCCCGTCTATGAATTTGTCTGGCGCCGCCCCTATAGCCTTGAAGTGGCAATCGTCAGCAATGATGGTTCACCGCAGAAAACAGATGCGTTATCAGGTGCGCTGCAGCGACTGATCGACAGCGATATTGGTCGTGCGCTGGGGCTGGCCAGCGTCATTGATGTGGAAGCCGTGGCGGATGCGGTGAAAACACTTCACGACGCGGTGAAACAGGTCTCAGATTTCGCTCACGCCACGGTCGATCAGATTCAGACCGTCATCCGGCCACTCATTGCTGCACGCAATATTATTCAGCATGAACTGGCTTTGCTGGAGGCCGCTGCAGGCGAGATCACCTCACTGGGTGGGCTCATACCGGGAAACCCGATTGATCGAACGGTCAGGAACCTGCTGGCGCAGCTGGACCACGCCACGCGCATTCCGGCGCTGTACCGGTTGCAGGATGTGCTCGGCCGGCTCGATAAAAACGTGAATGCCGGCCAGACCGCGGAGGGAATAAAAACTATCACGCTCTCGGGTGGCAATCTGTATCAGGTTGCAGCAGAAGAATACGGCGATGCCACTCTCTGGCCAGACATTGCAGCCGTTAACGGACTGGATGACCCCCAGCTCACGGGTATTCAGACACTCACAGTTCCTCTTAAACCTGCAAATAAGCCATGATCAACCTCTCTCTTTCAAGCCCGCCAGCGGTTCGCCAGATTTCCGGCCGCTGCGTCCTGAATGGCCATCAGGTTCCGTTCGTGTCCTTCAGTGTGGAGGACACGGCCTACCGGGGTGCATCCGTTTTTGACCTGACGCTGGCCATTTCAGCGCTACCGGCAGAGATGTCGCTGCTGAGCTGGTGGGCAAAGCAAAAAGTCATCCGGACGGAGCTGACCGTGTGCGTAGGTGAAGCATCGGGTACCCGGGAGCGGAAACTGATTACGGGTGAAATTGATCAGTGGCATTACACCCCCGGACGCTTCGAAATCACGGCGGAAGGGCGAGACCTGACAGCTCGGCTCATCGATGCCAAAGTGACGGGAGAAAGCTTCCGTAACATGACCTGTTCGGAGATTGCCACGCAGATTGCGACACGTCGGGGGCTGATACCCAGAGTGACGCCAACCCGGCACCGGTACGGGGAGTTTTATCAGATCGATACGGCGCACCTGACCGGAGAACAGACCGAATGGGACATCCTGACGTCACTGGCCGGATTCGAAAACTTCATTGTCCGGATTGAAGGTGAGGAGCTTTATTTCGGTCCGGCTGAACAGGCTCAGAGTGGTGAGGATTATGTTATCCGCTGGCAGCCGCCAGGAGCACTGGCATATCCACGCTGCAATATGTCTGACGACCTGACCTTTTCGCGCGCGCTGACCATCTCTGGTGGCGTCACGGTGGAGGTGCTCAGCTGGAATGCTAAACGCAAAAACAGGCAATTTATGGTCACCTATCCGCAAAAGTCGCATCACCCTTCACCCGGAGGGGCCGTCACAAAAGGGAAAGTCTGGCGGGTTATCCGTAACGGACTGACACCTGAAACAGCACAGACGCTGGCGCGCAGTCTTTATCAGCAGATTATCCAGCATGAGATGAAGTTCACCGGGTCGGTAGCCGGCGATACGGTTCTTACTCCCCACACACGGGTTCGGATTGAGGGGACCAACAGCCCGTTCGATCAGCATTACCACTGCGACCGGGTGCGCCGGACGGTCAGTTGCGATACCGGCTACATCATGACACTTTCAGGACGTAATCACAGTCCGGCGTTAGAGGTCATGCCGTGAGGGCGCTGTTGCAGGTGATGGCTGCCACGGCGCAGTAGTCAGTTGCCGGAACCAGTCAGGCCCGGCAGGGGATCATTACCAGTTATGACCCGGCGAGTTATGCCGTGAAAGTCCAGCTGCAGCCCACCAGCGAAGAAACAGGGTGGATACCGCTGAGTTCGCCCTGGGTAGGCAACGGCTGGGGATTTGCCGCCGGGCCGATGATAGGCGCGGTGGCAGAAATTGATTTTGACGGAGGCCTGCCTGGCGCGGGTATGGTTACCGGACAGTTTTATAATGATGAAGACCGTTGTCCGGGCCCTCCATCCGGTGAGTTCTGGCTTGTCCATAAGAAAGGCGGGTTGCTCAAATTCCTGAACAGCGGGGAAGTGATCCTGAGCGCCCCGGAAAAGCTTATCTTTGACGCCCCATTGCATCACTTCACCGGGGGCGATGTGCTGATGGACCAAAACCTTAAGGTCAAAAAGAACATTTTTGACTGGAATGGCCAATTCGGTGCTATCGCAAAGATCCGTATCGTCTATGACGGGCATCGTCACATTGGCCATGGTAGCGGTGCTCTGTCAGAAGCACCGGATACACTCATGAGGAAGTAACCTTTCATGTATGACATCTGGCACTACGTCGGCGGTGACCTGAAAAGCTCATCCACGGGTGACCTGGGACAGGCGTCTGGTCCGGAAAGGGGCAAACAGCGCATTTTGCGTCGCCTGATGACCAACCCGGGTGACTATCTCTTTCATCCTGATTATGGCGCAGGGCTGGGGAGCAAAGTCGGTGCGGGACTGAATCTGGCCGAACTCAAAACGCTTATTTCCGGACAGATGTTACTGGAGGCGTGTGTCGCCCCGGTTCCGCCTCCGGTCGTGTCTCTTACGCTGGTTGAGCAGGGCGTAAGTGTTCAGATTCGCTATCACGATTCTGTCAGCGGCACCGCGCAGTCACTTTTGTTTGATCTCACCCGATAAATCACCTTCCTGATGAATATTAAATCCTTCCGTGACCTGGTCGGTGACCAGGTGATTGCGCTGCAGTCGCGTGCCCGCGGCCTGGTGGATGTATCAATCGGCAGCATCCTGCGATCGCTCGCTGAGTCCAATGCGGGTGTGGTCATGTGGCTGCAGCAACTTATTGTGAAACTGCTGGTCACCACGCGCGCGTCCACCTGCTCAGGTGAAGACCTCGACAGCTGGATGGCCGACTTTGGTTTCTACCGTGAGGCTGCGACAGCCGCTGTGGGCCAGGTCGTCTTCGGCAGATTTACTGCATCCGTTCAGGCAGTCATTACCATTGGCACCGAGGTGAAAACCCGCGACGGCTCTCAGCTATATTCCGTGGTGCCTGATACCGGGAATGCAGCATTTAATAATGAACTGAATGGTTATGTCATGAATCCTGGCGTTTCCACTTTGCTGGTGCCGGTCAGAGCGATACGTGCTGGTTCACCTGGCAACGCCCTTGCAGGGATGGTCACTGTCATTACAGGGGCGATTCCGTTCGTGGACACGGTGAACAATACCTCCCCGATGACCGGAGGCAATGATGCCGAAAGCGATCCTGACTTCCGGGCGCGCTTCGTTCGCTGGATCGCTTCCCTGGCACGTGGCACCAGAGCCGCCCTGGAATATGCAATCAGTACCGTACCGGGTTGCCGTTCCTGGACGCTGACGGAAAATCAGACCCTCGAAGGTCTGCATAAGCCTGGATATTTTTTTGCTGTGGTGGATAACGGCAGCGATCCGCCGTCCCGACAATTTATCGAACAGGTCATTCTGGCCATAGAAGGTTATAGGGCTTTCACCATCGTCTATGGGGTCTTCCCGCCCATAATCCACAGCATCAGTGTTACTGCAGCGATAAGCATCTCAGACGGTGCTGTAAAACAGGCCGTGATCGCATTGATTGAAGCTGCACTGCGGCAATACTTCGCGGCACTGCGGATTGGTCAGTCGCTTTCTTACACTCAGCTCATCAGAGTGACCTATGCGGCAAGTCCGGAAGTCACCAATGTGACACTGATGCAGGTTGGTGGAGGTAAAGCGGATGTGAATGTCAGTTTGATTCAGCTGATCAAACTTGGCGACCTCAGGGTGGAATGAATGGCGACTGGTGATAACGAAGACATGAAGGCAAGGTTGCTAAGACTGTTGCCGCCCGGCTGGTTTAGCGAAGATAGCCCTTTTCTTAACGCAGCTTTTGAACTGTGCGCGGCAGGACTCTCATGGTGTTATGCACTGTATGGGTATGCCCGGAAACAAACGCGCCTGCTGACTGCAAGCGATGGCTGGCTCGACCTCATAGCTCATGATTATTTTGGCCGCAGACTACGGCGCTGGGCTGGAGAAGAAGACGACGTCTACCGATTTCGCATTCAGAACCGCCTGTTCCGGGAAAGCGGTACACGCAAGTCCATTGAGGATGTTGTGATGGGGCTGACTGGCCATGCGCCTGATGTATTTGAGCCTCAGCGACCACTTGATACCGGTGGCTACAACATGCCGGTAAATGGTTACGGGCGTGCTGGCAGGTACGGCTCTGTCATGCATCCCTGCCAGGCGTTCATCAGGGTGACAATGCCCCCACTGGAAATTCACGCGTCGATCGCTGGCTATAAGGCTTCACCATCAGGTTACAGCGTTAAAGCCCGGGGTGCTTACATGCAGGCCAGTACGGTTAACCGGGGACCAGAGGATGCCAGCATGTTCAGTGCCATTGCCGACGCAAAGTCAGAAGGCACCATCATCTGGGTCAGACTGCATTAAATCCCTCTGCATATTTCAACACCATCCATCTTAGAACCTCAATCTCTTCCGGAGTATCAATGGATCGCAAAATTGTTTATCCAGGGCAAATCCCTTTGGAGACAGACCTGTTGCTGACGAACAAATTCGCCATGATCGGCATTGCCAGACTGGCTGAGGCCATACTGGGCAGCAGTACTTTTTTATACGGACTAGAGTGCCAGCCGTGTCGCCACAAATCGCTTAGCGTACATATTTCTGAAGGTCAGATTTATTCACTCGAAGACATCGATCGCACATCGTTCTCAACGCTTGGTGCTGATACAGATTCGAAAATACTCAAACAGGGTTTTGCCAAAGCTCAGGACATAGAGCTGGCACCACCAAAAGCTCCTGGCCATAGCATCTGTTATCTGCTGCAGGTTAAGTATTTTGATGAAGATACCGGGGAGATGGTACTGCCGTATTATAACGCGGCTAATCCCGCAGCCGGCTACAGTGGCCCTGGCAACAGTGGTAAAGCACAACGGACCGTGAGGGCGGGACGATGCATTATGGATCTTAAGCCTGGAGGCTCAGCACCGACAGGCACACAGAAAATGCCAGATGCGGATGCTGATTATTACCCTGCATGGATCATCACTGTTAAACACGGAGCCACTAGCCTGTCTGAACGTGATATATCCATGCATCCAGGCGCGCCTTTTATGCCGAAGGACGGTCTGATAACTGCGCTTCAGCATGCTCACTTCACGATCGGGACAGACCGGGGGAGTGCAAACACCTACGCAGTAACTTTCCAGCCGGCGATAAAATCGCTAAAAGATGGCATGCGACTCTATTTCCGCGCCACTAACGCAAACACTGAATCTTGCTCATTAACGGTTGATCGTCATCCCTCTCACGCCATTGTCACGTCCGAAGGTCAGACACTTCAGGCAGGAAGCATAATCAAAGGCAGCATCGTTGAGGTCATATGGAATGAGAGCCAGTCATCATGGGTTATTGACCAGGCGGGTTGTTCTGGAGGAGAACTGAGGAAAAATTTCCTCTCGTTAAAGGGCGGAGTAATTGATGGCAAACTCGCGATTACTGAAGAATTAACCGTTGGTAATTGCAAACTCTGCAGCGACGGAAATATCGAAGGTGAACGCTGGAGGAAAAAAGGAACGGAAAAAAATGATTTGTTTTCTTGGGTAAAAGGTCAGGCAAAAATATCCGGAAATGAAAGTGCGTGGATTTATTATGAAAAAAACTCAGGGTTGATCATTCAGGGCGGTTTGGCCGAGAGAAATAATCAGGAGACCATCGTAAAATTTCCCGTGAAATTCCCTATGTGTTGTCTGTCAGTCCAGATTGCTTTTCACGGTGATTCTCCTAAAAGCTCCTGGAACGGCATCATAAGTTACGTGACCGCAAGGCAATTTAAAATATTACTGGGTAATGATGAGAAAAAGTTTTACTGGCATGCGATAGGATTTTAGTCATGGGCATAGGATTCAGTGCAAAAGAAAATGTGTTTTTTATTTTAGACTTACAGGAACGCTATGAGGCTAATGGTAGCTGGGCAAAAGATGTAACTCCCGTGACGAATGACATCTGGGAAACATACTCAGGCTGCCCTCCTGCAGGCAAAAAAAGGGCTGTAGATAACAATGGCCTGCCGGTGTGGGAAAATTTACCAATGATGTGCGCGGCCGAACAATGTACTTATGATCTCAGCGAAAAGGAAAAACGACTCAGAAACGCGGAGCAGGAGATTTTTCGACTGAGTATTATCAAAGATCTGGGCAAGCTAAACAGTGCCGAGGAAATCAGGCTCAGGTTGTGGAAAGAGCATTTTGAGAAGATTTACAGAACAGACCCCAGTCTTGGTAAAGTGAAGAGTTGGCCTTCAGCACCAGAAATCTGAAAACAGATCATTCAGGATGCCAGATGACATCCTGTAATAAAAAATCCGCTAATGCAGACTAATTTGTGACACGGCGTTGAGATGGCCACTGAACAGTTTCATCGTTATGAAAGAACGATCCTGAAGAAAATCATTCATGCCCGGCGGATGACCGGCATGACGATCTGTCGACAAGAAATTCATTGTACTCATCAATGTCATCGCTTTTGTAGCCAAGAATCTTGCCGATACGTGTGTTGGCATCAAAATCCAGCGCAGACTTACTGCTTTTAATTTCAAAAAACAAATTTTCCGCCTCTTTCTCTTTTCCCTCTACATAATAGATAACACCCAGTCCGCAAGGGGTATCCCGTTGGCGTAAACTCAGGCCAAGAGGATTAGAATAAAATTCACTGGGAATTGAATGTAAGAAATAAGCCACCTTTTTTTGTTTTGTATACATCAGTAGATATTCGAGACCTGCATGAGGGTCAAGGCCTCCCTGGTTAGGAATTTTGCCTTTAAACGCTTCAAGAACACTCACCTCCTGTGAATCTGATGGTTTCGGCAGTGCGGAGCCCAATCCCCGGCACCTGCGCTGTGCTTCAACAAGCAGAGTTATAGCAAGATAAAGCTGGTAAGCATCATGCAATGCCTCAGGTTTATAAAATATCCCACCTCCACAGCCCTCCAGCGTAATCAACTGCATCTTTAAATTAAGTGGGTTTTTAATGAACGTCACCGGAAGATTGCCGGGAAAATAGACAAGGCGACCATCTTTACCTGACATCCTTTTGTAAAAATAATCTTTGTTTTTAGCTTCATCAATAAGTGAATTTGAGTGTGACATGCAAATTATCCTTTAGCGATATGAAAAGGGTTTCGTGTATTTCTGCGTAGCGTCTTTACCAGATGGTTACTGCCATGGATTTTTACGACGTAAAACACCCAGTATGAGATAGTTCATGATGATGTTTATCATAATGCCAGCATAAATAATGTAATGATGAGTTCCTCCCAGAGTTTTATAAATTTTAATAGTGACATCAAGACACGTATAAAATGTGGCTGCAAATACCCAGCCGAGTACAAAACTCCTCATGCTTCCTCCTGTATATTGACGATGCTAATAAGCGACAATTGTTATCAGGCTGAGGTGAAGTGAGCGGTGGTGTGCATCTTCGGGCCCGGTCTGGTTAACAGTACAGGCTCAAATTAAAGCAATCTGCGTGATGTTATTTCAGCGCTTTGTATAAAAAGTATGTCAGGATGTATTATTTCCGTTAATACATACCTTTTGCTTTGTCTCACCTATGAAACCCTTTCTTTCCTTTCATCATTTACAGGTAAGTGTTTCGAGAAATGAAGAAGAGAATGTCATGTTGAGTTCTGTGGCTTTTATTAAACAAAGCCCATCCGTGATGGGCTGTTTAGGCTAATGGTTAAAATCGATAGCCGACATCAATCATGAATGCGTTGAGAGGATGTTTTTTACCGTTGAAAGCAGCTGCGGATCCTTCGTAACCTACTTTTAGCAGGAGATTTTTAGTTACATTTGCCATGACACCTGCACTCCAGGCAAACGCATTAGATGAGGTCGTTGAATCGACGGTTACATTCTCAATTAACTTAACCCGTGTGTGCGAAATACCTGCCAGCGCATACAGGCTGACAACATCATTAACCCGGGTGGTGGGGCCGATCATGGCAGAGTAGTATTCCGCATTTCTTTTGGGCGGCTTCGTTTCTCCTGATTTAGGCGTACTGCTGTTTCTGTCATGAAAATCCCAGTCATTCTTCATGGCCGTCAGTGAACCCATTAAACCAACAGGGTAATCTGTTTCCAGATGAAAACTAAAATTAGGTCCGCGTAAAGTACCAAAGTCTTTTAACTTACCTTGCTCATATCCAAGAAACAGACTTGGCCTGAGCAAATCTTCAGGATGGTTAATATCTTTGGCAAACCCTGCAGAACTGAGAGTCAGTAATGCCAGCGTGAAAGTGAGCCTTCTGGTTAATGACATAAATTTTCCCGGTGTTAAATGATTTAAAATTGCATATTCAGGGATCAATCTCCTGAACCGGGGGATAATTTAGAATGAGAGCGATTCAGTTAACCGACTTTATTAACTGAAAATCAGGCCAGGGGGAGGAGTGCTGCTTGCTGGCAATAATGAGACGTATAGATTAAATCAAACCGAAAGGCAATTAGATCGCAGGAAAGCTAAAACCCGGCTCAATAGCCGGGATAGATCACGATTGTGGCTGTCCGACCGGACCCTGACCCTGTGGACCTCCGGGTACGGATTGCTGGCTAGGAGCATGAGGACGACCATCCGGGCCTACTGCAGGGCCGGGTTCCTGACAGCCTGCCAGCGTCATCAGACTCGCAATGATAAACATCCCACCTAAAAAGCTCTTCATAGCATCCCCTCAAGAATTCAGGCAACCCAACGTTGCTTACCAAGCCTGGTCATATCTTCGGGCATATGAAAGCGAAGCCGTAAAACTAAATACGCTTTAATGCCAATGAGTTCTGACAAAACGCCCTTAATGCACTTGCTCACTCTCAGAGTCTGCAATTACTGTATGTATATACAGTTTAATTTTGAGAGGGCACAGATATGCCCCGTGACTATGAAATCATGATTGCCTTCAGGCAGGCGGTTAAACGCGATGGTGCGGGCCGTTACACCATTAGCACACTCGATTTTGTGAAAGAACTCGATCGTCTGAACTGGCGCTACTCGTTACGTGCGGCTAACAAGTGGATTG
This sequence comes from Pantoea sp. ME81, assembly GCF_903970985.1. NCBI lineage: Bacteria > Pseudomonadati > Pseudomonadota > Gammaproteobacteria > Enterobacterales > Erwiniaceae > Pantoea > Pantoea sp. ME81. The sequence continues at coordinate 22,563 of NZ_CAJCKS010000027.1, forward strand.
AGATGCACACAACGACGTTCCGGGACATCACGACAAGTGAGGGGGAGGAACGCATGTTTCAGGTCTTTAATCCGAACGGAAGAAATTGACCAACGTGTGCCACGCTCAATTGGTACTCCACCTGGCAGGCAATTGATTATGAGTTATTCAATGGGACTAAATAATGAACAGCGAGACATTAGTTTCCCTATCTTGCTGAAATAAATGAAAAATACAGATCAATATAATTACAAAATTAAAAACCGTGATGCATGTCACAAAAAATCAAATCCAACGATTTTGTACAACTTGTTTTGATTTTGTACAACTTCGAAAATTTCCCTTTTAAAAGCAATCGAATATAAGCGTAACGGGTAACTTATTGTTTTAAAACAGAAACAAGCGAAGCGGTAAACATGCATTTTAAATGTGGTTTTATCGTAAATTTCAGCCATATTATTTCTTGCTGGGAACGTTAGCACGCTAAATATTCGACTGATAAATAAGGGGGAGACATGCCATCAAGAAGAGGTGGAACCGGTAATTTTGCTGAGGATGCAGACCGCGCGCGTGAGGCCGGACGTAAAGGAGGAAGCGCAAGCGGGGGGAATTTCAAAAATTGTCCTGATCGCGCTGTTGAAGCCGGCCGCAAGGGCGGACAAATCAGCCGCAGGCGCAAAGCGGCAACTGAGGAAAGTTAATTAGCCACACAGCCGGCCGGGTTGAGTTATACCGGCCTTGCTCTGATATACAGAAACAGGGGCACGTTATATGTTCTCCCCCACCCTAGCATTCAGACAATTAGCCGGGCAGGTTGATACGTTCCCGAGCAGAAGAGGCGGAACATATCACTGTGCAGATCCTTTTGCCACCCATGGCACACCTCAAAGTACTTGCGTAAATCTCTATAAAATTCTCTGTGTAGAGGATGACATGGTAAAAGCAACGGATTCACCAGAGGTCAGACACAAAAAGCGTTCAGGTAACCGACCTGTAAGATAAGTTGGTGGATGCCTGATTATTAAGCGGCTCAGATAACAATTCTGTTGAGTAACACCCAGACGTCCTGTCCTTTTAGGTCCTTTTGGCGCATGCTTTAATCTCTTTCCCGGTGCTATGCTTGGGCCATTCTCCCTCTGACAAGGGGCAAATATGAAATCTCAAAGGTCAAAGACCTGTCGCGCACCGAATTGCGCGGTGACAGACACTTCTGATCTGATGTCGCTTTCCGTCACCTCAATCTTCCCGTGCTCCCTTCGTGAATCATTCATCGATTCGCAGATGAAGCCTAATGTCTGTTTTTTCTGAGACTGGACGAACGCCAATTTCGTGGGGGTGAGCAAATGGAACAGGGTTTTTACTGGGTCCAGAAGGGCGAGACTCAACCTGAAGTCTGGTACTTCGCCGATGGTGAAGGGGGAGGATGGTTCAAGCCAAGCCGAAGTCTGCCCGTTCACCCTGATGATTTTGTCGAGCAGGGGTTCAATGTCATCAGCGATCGCCTCGAACCTCCGGCAGAGTGATGACATCACCTGTACGACATACCTCCCCCTGGCAGAGGAAGTCGTATGGAAACGAGGCATTGCCATTAAAAAAAGCCTGCACAGGACGGCCTACAAGCGGTAGCGATGAACGTATTTTTCCTGTAAACGCAACCCGAGTGCTTTAACCTGTTTCAGGTTCTGCTTTCGGCTACATGAAACAAGTCGCAGGTATTGAGGAAAAGCGGACCGGGATGCACCAAATAACTTTCAGGTATGGCTGTTGGGGGGATGAGGAATCTCTCAAGGTGTTCAATCCCAACGGGTGCTTAGAAATCATCCTGATCACTCTCGGTAGGGGTTCATCGCCAGCAAAAAAAAGCATGAACCAGACGTGAGTCCGGTTCATGCAGAGTGCTGACTACTCAGTTTTCTTTTTATTTGCCCGCTCTGATGCGTCGAGTCACCAGGGCGTGGGTCCCCACTGGGTTTGTACCAGAAACACAATCACCAGAACCAGTAAAGTGGTGACGGCCGGTATGATCAGGTATCGCATGTTCAATCTCCTGTCTGTCTGACCACGAGAATTTGAAACGATGAAAAACCCGCCCTTATTCATCACCGACCGTTCAATGGTATAGGCGGTTTAGCGATGGATACTTACGTCGTGTTATTGCCTGCAAAGCGCCGGGCTAAGCGCTTTAAAACCCGTTCAGATACTTCGGTAAACCTATCGCTAACACCGCAATGGCCACAATATTCAGTACAATAACGAATCTTGGTGAAACATCCATAAGTCACCTCAGGTAAACGAGCGGCATCCATCAAGACACGAGGTCGGGCTGCTGGCCAGTTGAACATCGCTGAAATCACCGACACTGCCGTGCTGATAATTCACTTGTTAGGCACGCAGCGTGTATCCCAGCGTTACCGCACAGGCATTTTGCTCATTAAGCGTAGTTCAGGTCTTCACAGACCAAAAGCGTAGCCGTATAGCGAAGTCAGGTTTTTTTTACAGGGTGCGGAAATTGACGGGCAGCCCCACAGCTAAACGCCACTCAAACGAGCTGCCGGTTTTCAACCGCGCGGTGCAGGTGAGAGGTTAAGCTAAAAAAAGCCCGCTCAGGGCGGGCAAAAAGCAGTGGCTAAGGAATGTCTCTCTCGTATGAAACGCATCCTGTGTGCTGTGCTGCCAGTCAACGACTGACCCACATAACTTAGACCATTAATTAATGAATGGTAGGATGTGTTAACAAAAGCGATAAAATTCCAGTAATTTCCAATAAGTTATTTGAATTAACGATTTATAAACGAAATTTCAGAGATTTAACCGAAGCGGCAAGAGATTGCTGCTAATTATCTCTGGTTTATGTCGGCCTGAATAATGCTCAAATTTAAAACTCCTGTGCTTATGGCAACCGGCCCGGTCAAACTGAAATGCCATGCCCACCTCAGATTAAATCCCCTTTGCCAACAACGCGTTTGGAAAAAGACTTCATGCCCGACTTGATCGATTGTGCTGTTTACGATTACTGTTTATATATACAGTATTTGTCGGGGCTATCATCATGGAGTTTTTCAGACCTGCGGAAATCCGCGCCATTCTTGAGTTACCGCTTTTCATTGCCAGAGTTCCGTGTGGCTTTCCTTCGCCGGCTCAGGACTATGTCGAACAGCGGCTGGACCTTAATAATCTGCTGGTCAGCCATCCCAGCTCAACCTACTTCATCCGGGTCAGCGGAGATTCGATGATTGAAGGCGGCATCAACGATGGCGACATGCTGGTGGTGGACAGCTCCGTCACTGCTGAGCATGGGGATATCATCGTGGCCGCCATCTCCGGCGAGTTTACGGTCAAGCAGCTGATGACAAGACCTTTCCTGCACCTGAAACCGATGAACGCTGCGCACGCCATTATCCCGATCCCCGATGCCGATCAGTTTGAAATCTTCGGCGTGGTCCGGCACTCCATTAAGACGATGGGCCGTTAATGTTTGCCCTGGTGGATGTGAACTCGTTTTACGCCAGTTGCGAGACAGTGTTCAGGCCTGATCTGCGTGGTAAGCCAGTAGTGGTGCTGTCAAACAACGATGGCTGTGTCATCGCACGATCGGCAGAAGCGAAAGCCCTGCAGCTGCCAATGGGGGCACCGTATTTCAAGCTCAAAGACGAGTTCAAGCGTCATAAGGTCCACGTATTCAGTTCCAATTACGCCTTGTACGCCGACATGAGTAACAGGGTGATGACCACGCTTGAGGATATGGCTCCCGCCGTTGAGATTTACTCGATCGACGAAGCCTTTATGAACCTGACGGGCGTGCGCAATTGTCGTGTGCTGGAAGAGTACGGGCGGGAAATTCGCGCGCGCGTGAAGCGCGATACGCACCTGACGGTCGGCGTCGGTATCGCACCGACCAAGACACTGGCCAAGCTGGCCAATCATGCCGCAAAAAAATGGACGAAGACCGGTGGCGTGCTGGATTTATCGAACGTCGATCGCCAGCGCAGGTTGATGGAGCTGGTGAAGGTTGAAGATGTCTGGGGTGTTGGCCGGCGCATCAGCAAAAAGCTCAATGCGATGGGCATCATCACCGCGAAAGACCTCTCAGAGCAGAGCACGTACATCATCCGCAAACATTTTAACGTGGTGCTGGAACGAACGGTACGGGAACTGCGCGGCGAACCCTGTCTCGAACTGGAGGAGTTCGCACCCACGAAACAACAGATTGTCTGCTCCCGTTCGTTCGGTTCCCGCATAACGGACTATCAGGATATGCGCCAGGCGGTGTGTGCCTATGCCGAGCGTGCGGCCGAAAAGCTCAGAAGTGAACGGCAGTACTGCCGGCAGATTGCTGTGTTTGTAAGAACCAGTCCTCACGCCGTGGGGGAGACGTTTTACGGTAATCAGGCTATGGGGACGCTGATGACCCCTTCCAACGACACGCGGGACATTATCCGGGTGGCCATGGAGTCACTGGATCGTATCTGGCTGGATGGATGCCGCTTTATGAAAGCCGGTGTGATGCTGGGGGATTTTTACAGTCAGGGCGTTTCGCAGCTCAATCTCTTTGACGAATTTAAGCCACAGGCCAACAGTGAAGCGCTGATGCGCGTTGTGGACGGCCTTAACCAGAGCGGGAAGGGGAAGTTATGGTTTGCTGGACAGGGGATGCAGAAAACATGGGCCATGAAGCGGGAAATGCTGTCACCAGCTTATACCACCCGTTTTTCGGACCTGCCCGTTGCGAGGTGACGTTTTTGCTGAGTCCGCTTCAGCAGTTGCTGCCGACGAGCGACACCTGCTATCTAGTCGAGTTAAGAGGGCGATGCTGCATTGTGGATGAACTCAGGCGGCCGGGTAACGGCAGCACCGTGCTTCTGAAGGTGGCGGGGATACTGGAATGGGGTGTGACGATGTTTCACCCCAACCGGATCCTGACGGAAGACGGACTGCTTTTAGAGGATGATTTGCTTGAGGATGTGACCGTTGTGGGGCTGGTGACGCATGAAGTGAGCGCTTTGAACGTGTCGGATTCTTCACCCGTTTGAACTTCATCGGGCAAAAAAAAGCCCGCATCGGCGGGCGAAATTCGTTACATGGGATAATCTCCATATAAGTTATGACGTTAGGGAAATTTGAAAGTTCATATTTTCCGACTAACTTTGTACTTAAACCAAACCGGCGTTTCCTTTACTTGATATGAAAGATATAAATTCACACCGAGCAGGAATGATTGGATGTGCCATCGGATCGGCTGTTGTCGAACTGGCGGCAAAAGGTGTACCGCTTAGCAGAGTGAGTATCATTATTGAACTTGAACGCATCGCTGCGGGGTCATCAGATCTGCAGGTAAAGGCGTTTGCGTTAGATGCCGCAAAGTTGCTAAGGGCGGGCGGCGATGAAGTTAACGCTTAGCCTGTGTCTTTTGAAGCCGTAATGAAATGAAAGCATTCTGGCCTCTGCAGAAACTATAGCGGAGGCCTTGAACTGACTATTATGGTTCGTCGATACGGGTAACTTTGAGATGCGCGTTTTCGCCCTTACCGTAGACTTTCCCGCTCACGCGTATTTTGTCTTCTGCACTGTACGTTTTGCCTTTGAAAGTGCTGGCCGGAGCATCGATGTTGACCGTGCCTGAGCTGTCACGGAACTGATATGTGTCGCCTTTGATCTTTTTGACGATATAGCCCTCAAGAGTGACATAGCCCCCCTGACGAAAATCTTTGATCAGCGTAACCGGCGTCTCTGCCGTATCTTCCGACCCCTTATACCCGGCATCTTCCTTACTCTGAGGAGGGGGCGTCTTACCTGCTTCATATCCACCCGTTTCGGCATACGCACCGACGCTCAGAGGTAACATCACTGCAATCCAGGCAACTTTATTCATTTTACTCTCCATTGATGAGGCATTCGAACTAAGCCTGGCACAGTCTGGGAAAAGTAACCGGAAGGGCAGGAATTATCGAGTGCTTAATGACCAATGTGAGGCGTTTTTGAGCATGTTGAATGGTGTTATTTCCCCAAAACACTTCCTAACATACTGATATTTATTGCTATTCGATGATGCCCGATTGTCGGGAAATACTTTGCTGAAATCAAGCTAACTGACTGATTAAATTAAGTTAGTTCCACATTTTCCAGTTATGCCGGACGAACAGGTGGCAGCCGTGGCAACCTACCTGCGGAACAGCTGGGGAAATGCGGCAAAACCGGTTCGTGCGGATGAGGTGGCAGACAAGCGAGCCCTGCTGCGCCTGCCTCCGCAGATGGCGGCGCATTAATCAGGTCTGAATCACAGGCCGTCCGGAAGGGCGGCCTGAATCCTTTCCTCAAAACTCCTCCAAAATTCTTCCCAAAGATGATTTTTACATTCAGGGGAAACTGGCAGGCTGTTATCCGTTCCAGACCTGCCAGCCAGTTAAGTTATGGGTTCATCAGACCGAAAATCTCCTCGTATTTGCCTTCTCTTTCCGCCCAGCGCCTTGCCTGATCGCGTTCAAGAAGTAACTCTCCTCGGGGCGTGTTCTGACTTTCCAGCATTGAGATGACCTGATTGATGTATTCATCAACGGGCATGGCGCGGGCATCATCAAGCTGATGATCACCGGTCAGCGCTGTCTGCAGGTAAGGGGGAAGCATTTCAAGCACTTCAACCGAGGTGGCAAGCAACTGATGGCGGATTGATGTAAGCCATGAGTGCAAAAACGCTTTGCTGGCACAGTAAGTGGGATAGGCCGCGAGCGGAATAAAGGCCAGTGCGGATCCGCTTGCCATGAACGTTGCCTGCTCCTGTCGCCGCAGTAAAGGCATAAAGGCGGTGGCGACTTTGATGACACCCAAAATATTGGTATTGACGATCGCTTCTGCGCTTTTAGCATCCCAGCTGTCTGAAGAGACATTCTCTGAGAGCGAAATACCGGCATTGGCAATCAGTACATTAAGCTCGGGAAATTGCTGAGAAACAGTTTCAGCAAAGCGGTGTAAGGCACCTGTATCGTTGATATCCAAAACAAAGCTAAAGATACCCGGGCGTAGAGTCGTTATCTCATCCAGCAGGGTATGGCGTCTGCCCGTTACGATAACGCGATTTCCAAGATCGTGCAGGGATTCAGCAAGCTTACGGCCAATACCACTGGTGCCGCCGGTAATCAGGATGGTGTTTTGAGAGAGGTTCATTTTTGAGCCTTATCAGTAAAGAATGATAAAGCCACGTCATTATCCGAAACATCAGTTCTGGCTGAAAGCCTTCCTGCTAATCAACAGGGGGAGGGTAGAACGAGATGAATGCCGTGGCGCTGTTCCGGCTTTCCTCTGCTGAGGCCCATTCCGGTTCAGGGCGCGTTGGATGACGGTAACGCCTACGGCAAATCAATGCGATTGCAAAGCGACTATATAATATCGCGAACAGCTTAAACAGTGCTTTTATTGATTCGGCTTCGTATCAGAAGTCACAGCAACAGAGGCCAGCTTCAGGTAGTACGCTTACGCAACTCTTTAATTCCTTTACCTGTTTTACGGCGCAATAAGGCCAGTAATGTAGAAGCATCTGCATAGCCGATGTCTGCCGCAATGCTCTCAATATCTTTACCTTCTGCGATGAGCTGTTTGGCTCGTTCAACACGCAAATCCTGGAAAAAAGCTAAGGGTGATTTACCCAGCACGGCCTCCGTTCTGCGTTGCAAAGTACGGGGATGAACACAGAGCGCGTCGGCGGCGGTTTGCAGGGAGAAACCTCGATCCAGATGTTGTCTCGACCATTTTTCAAATCTGTCGATCAAGGGATCGGCATGAGCAAGATAATCCGGGATGATATAGGGCGTTTGTGAAAGTCGGTCATCAACTAACATAAACTTAGCTATCAAACCGGCCAGTTGCGGGCTGGTGTGACGGACCAGCCACAGTGCCAGATCAATATGCCCCATCATTGCCCCGGCCGTCACATACGGCCCGGAATCAACAATGAGTCTGGCTTCATCCAACAGAACCTCAGGATAGCGCTGGCGAAAAAGGGGGGCCATAAGCCAGGTGGTGGTTGCTGCGTGTCCATTCAAAAGGCCGCTGTCTGCCAGCAGAAATGTCCCCAGGCAGGCAGCGGCGATCCTGACGTTATTGTTAGCCATGTTTTGCAGAAAGCGTTGAGCTTCCATGACATCCGGCCTGTTAAGCGATGCCAGCAGTTGCTCAGGTTGCTTGGTATTCAGAGCTGGCACCACGACCCAGTCGGGTCTGTCCTGTTGTGTTAATTTCAGAACAGGAAGGGTTAGCCCGTGAGCGGATTTAACCCGTTTTCTCATACCGACCATCTGCACCTGAAAGGGCGGAACATCCATCCCCTGAATCTGCGCCAGTTCATTGGCGGTAGAAAAAGTATCAAGCAACGCGGTTAAACCGGTATCAAAAACGCCTTCGAGGGTGAGAATGGAAATTTTCATGTCGTGAATGATGGCAATATTGTCATTTATGAACATGGTTGTATTGTGGCTTTCTTAATAGACTTTTTCCAACATGATTGCACTACGGAGAAGAAGTCGATGAATAACAGCCCCGAACTTTACACCCTTGCCTTAATTTGCCTGATCACCGCGCTGATGTGGTTGCCGTATGTTGCCGCCCGAACGCTAAAAATGGGCGTGAGGTCTGCACTGGGAAACTCAGGACCGGCCTTTGCTGATGTGGCGCCCTGGGCAAAGCGCTCCCGACAAGCACACGCCAACGCTGTGGAAAATCTGGTGGTTTTTGCGCCTTTGGTTCTGATAGCAGCATTCCTCAATATCAGCACTCCTGCTACCCTCCTGGCTGCAAAAATCTATCTGGTGGCGAGAGTGGTGCATTATGCGGTCTATACCGCTGGTATCCCGGTGTTTCGCACGCTCGCTTTTCTGACCGGGTTTGCCTCAACATTGACGACTGCCATCTCAATTTTGTCTGCCCGTTAATCAGTTGTCAGAATGGACGCCTCAATATCTCTTTTGCTGGATATTCCCGTCTGGCAGCTGTTAACCCTGTGTGGGAGATAATTTATCGGATGTGACTTCCTTTGCCGTTCAACTGTCAGTTGGGCTGGTGGCCAGTCGCTGATACCGGCTGGCCATGCAGTAGTGACTTCAGGGGCGGTTTCAATTCATCAGCAGCCTAGGTTTCATGCGGCAAAAATACTGACTTACAACCCCAGATCTGACAGGCTAGGATGATCGTCCGGACGACGGCCCAGCGGCCAGAAGTATTTACGCTCGCTCTCTTTGATTGGCATGTCGTTGATGCAGGCGAAGCGACGCTCCATCAGGCCATCAGCGCCAAACTCCCAGTTTTCGTTTCCGTAGGAGCGGAACCAATTGCCGGAGTCATCGTGCCATTCGTAAGCGTAGCGGACGGCGATGCGGTTACCGCCAAATGCCCACAGTTCCTTAATCAGGCGATATTCGTGCTCTTTCTTCCATTTACGGTCGAGGAAGCTCTGCGCTTCTTCACGATTGTTGGCGAACTCGGCGCGGTTACGCCATTTGGTGTCCAGTGAGTAAGCCAGAGCCACTTTTGCAGCATCGCGGCTATTCCAGCCGTCTTCAGCCAGACGGACTTTCTCGATGGCCGTTTCCAGAGTGAAAGGCGGGAGCGGTGGACGAACTTGTGAATCAGTCATGGTAAAACTCCTGTCAATTTAGTTTCAGTCTAAAGATCGTTCTCGTGACTTAGGACTCAGTGAAAGACCTGTTCCAGCAAAAACTTCGCTACTTTTGATGCCTTGACCAGAAGGCTCACATCGGTGGCATCAATACCGTTCTGATAAGAAACCGTTCAACAGATTCCGGGATTCCCCTTTGGTATCGCGCGGCGTCCTGTCTGTGGCCTAAAGGTAGAATGATCGTTCTACCTCGTCAATGATTTTTTCTGAAATGAATGCCGGGAGCAGAGAATGTTCGGGATTAAAATCGAAATAAGATATTGTTTTTTAATTGGTTTTAAATTAACTGAGATTCGCCCGTTTCAGGTCTGAACAGGGAAGGGTAAGGGAACAAAATGTCGCATTATGAATCCGCAAGGGAAGTGCCCAATAGACTCAAACGGCGATAAGAAGAAACACCATCGAGCTGTGGGTTATCCGTAGAAAATTAACTATCCCGTTGCAGAAGATGACTTTGTCTGTTGATTGTCTGTGCGGCGCGAACGTCCGGGCAGGCGGTGTGGTGACATCGCTGTTGTGTATGATGATGGCTGCGGGTATGCGCACAGGTTGAAGGCGAGCCCGTTTATCGGTCCCGCCTGTCTGAGGATAAAACGAATTTAAAAACTCATGTAAATCTTAATTCAAGGTAAAGCGTTCTCGATCCTCAGGGCGCGGAAGAGGCTCGTTCCAGCATGAGTTTCGCGATGTCCTGAGCGTTGTCGGCAACACTCCCATCGCCCATGACGTATGACATGGTGATCGCGCCTTCTAGCAGGATCAGCAACTGTCGAGCCAAATCCTCCGGATGCTCAACGTTCAACTGTTCGGCAAGCTCCAGAGCGTAATCCAGCAACTTCTGTTTATGCATCTTGGCTATCTGACGCACAGGGTCTTCAGGATCGCCAACCTCACCCGCCGTGTTGATAAACGCGCAACCCCGGAATCCGTCAGACTCGAACCAGCTCTTCAGAACAGTGAACATGTTCAGGATACGCTCCTGAGGGGTCTTGCCTTTGTCAGACTCTGTTCTGAACCATTGCATCCACCGTTCGTCGCGCTCTGTTAACGCGGCGGATGCCACGTCTTCCTTGTTTGCGAAATGACGGTAAATACTCTTTCTGGCGACACCAGAGGTCTTGACCAAAAGGTCCATGCCCATAGCGTGGATACCGTTTTGGTAGATGAGCTCTTCGGCGGTTTTCAGGATTTTATCCCGTGTATCAGTTGTTTTTTTGATCATGGGTTAAAAGTAGAATTATCGTTCTACCACGTCAACGCTTTTTATCAAAGAGCCTGTAAAAATGTCATTCGATTCTTGCGATAGCTGGAAGGACCCGAAGGAAAGGACGTTGATCGGAAGGCTTTGCAGATACCCGTCAGGAAGCATGAGGGGGCGAAAGGGTTTGTCAGAGCGTCGCCATTGCGCCTACCCCCGACGCATTCTTGACGATGTGAACATTGGCCTTGCCACTAATCGAGCCAAAGCTGGCTGAAATCGGGCCATCCCAGAGTATTCACATCTCGCCATCCAAACGATTTTTCACTCTTGAGTTCCAGCCAGTGATGAAACAACGGAATAACCCAGCGTTGTGAGGTGAGGGCTTTAAAGAACGACTCCACGCAGGCTTTGCTTTCACCTAATTCAACGTTCATCAGTTCAAACTGCAACTGCTGCCAGGCTGCAATATACGACTGTGGAAGTCTTTTGAATACCGGATCTGGAGCAAGCCAGTCGAACAAGGCGTGGGGCGATAAGTCATTGATCATAAAATTGGTCAGCCATAAATCGGCTTGTTGATTCTGTGCAGTCGAAAACGCGTCAAAGGGCAGTACGTCTACCACGGCGTCGAAGTGTTGGCGTTTGAGTATTCTGGCGATAGCGTGGCCTAACTGAACCAACTCGGGTTGTTGGTAAGTAGCAATGATGACTTTTCGCCGGGCGGCGTAAGTCGGAGGCTGTGCTCCAAAATCAACACAGCGATGATTCCACTCCGGTAGCAGTCCCAGCGCCTGTGATAACGCTGTACCGTACTCTATCGGTAATTCGCTGTTATCCAGTATCTCAACCGGCTGCAGAATTTTATTCAGAAAGCGGCGGGCTTCAGGTGCAGCAAAAACGCCGGCTTCATCAATCATCAGAAAACAACTGCCATGCTCCAGTCTGCGCTCTTCAATGAGATTGTCATTGCCCGGTTCATCACCATGTAACACCGGGATAAAGCTCATGCTGATACTTTTAGGTGCCCAGGTAAACACCGTGATTTCACTGAGCATAGGGCGCGCCTGATGATAGTGATTATTGCGGCGCAGAGTGATGAAACCTTCCTGTTTATGCGTCAAAGCGAAAGCACCGCTGCATTTCATCACTTGCTGCTGCTCAAAGATCAACGCAGGCTGGGTCGCCAGCAGATAATTCATATGCTTAACCGGTGTTTTGGTGGTGATTAACAGTCGATAATCGCCAATGGTGTCTATCCGGGCAATCAAGCGCGACAGTGATGAAAACCAGGGAGCAGCACAAGCGCGGTCAAGGCAGCGTTTGACCTCTGATGCCCGTATCGGCGTGCCATCTGAAAACATGGCGGTGGGTTTCAGGTAGATTTCCCATGCGGTGTAGCTGGGATCATGGCTCCAGTAATGAGCGATATCCGGCACAATCTCCATCCTTACCGGGTCGTAACGTGTCAGGCCGCTCAGGCACTGTCGCAGAAGATGACGCTCGGTGCGACGTAAGGGGCGCAATGGGTTAAGCGTATCCAGATCGCGGTAATAGGGGATCCTGACGCGAGTTTCACTCCCTTCACCGCTGGCACCAAACTGGTACTGAATCATCTGTTCCAACAGGTGTTTTTCCTGCCCAATGAATTTCAGCATCTTGCCGACATCCTGATTTGCCAGCATCTCATTGACGTTCTTGTTAAACAGCATATCGGGTGTCATCAACAGCCGCAGCGATGAGTGCCGCCCACGTCCCGCCCTGGCTTGCCAAACCAGCCATTCATTTTCACTCATGCGATTTAGCATGTTACGGGTATTGCGAATGGAGCAGCCAAACAGCTCGGCAATCTCAGACATCTGAGCTTGTGACACGTAATTCACGCCATAACGGGCATGCAGCTTACGGAAGTAATTTTCCAGAATGGTCATGGCTTGATGTGGCTCAGCGGTAAAAATTTTCCTGTTTTTAACAATTAATGGCCTATCAGAGTGTGATGGCGCTCAAAAATATTCCTGTTTTTGCTTAAAACAGGAAGTTTATTTTCTCCTTTCCTGCTGTTTTTACGCGTTTTCTGGCCACTTATTGTAATCGCATAGCCTGATTTTGCCTCCACAGGCTAATCACCTCTGTTCCTTACATCAGCCAGATTATCCTGGCCTGGCTGCATAAAATAACAACTCAGATGCAGGAAATACGCTATGTCCAGATTCAATATTCTACAGAAATTACAAAGTATTGGGCGTTCGTTAATGATTCCAATCGCTATTCTGCCCGCGGCAGGGATTTTACTGGCGTTTGGCACCAGTTTTCAGGACCCCAACATCGTCGCTTCGCTGCCGTTTCTGGAAACGCCGTGGCTGATCCACACACTTAAGCTCATGTCAGAAGCGGGCGGCATCATTTTTGCCAACCTTCCGCTTTTGTTTGCCGTGGGGGTTGCTGTCGGCCTGTCCAACGATCAGGGCATTGCAGGGTTGTCCGCTATCGTGGGTTTTCTGATTATGAACGTGACGATCGGCCAGTTCCTCGGCATCACGCCGGAATCAATTGGCACCAGTCGTGATTACACCATGGTACTAGGTATTCCTTCGCTGCAGACCGGCGTGTTTGGTGGCATCGTCATGGGGATTGTGGCCGCCGCGATGTACAAAAAGTACTACCGAATCTCTCTGCCTTCATGGCTGGAATTCTTCTCCGGTAAACGTTTTGTACCGATCGTCACCTCGTTCATTGCGCTGTTTATCGGCATCATCATGGCGCTGGTATGGCCTTCAGTGCAGCACGCCATCAATAGCTTATCAACGTTGATGCTTGGTCAGGGACAGGCATTTTCAGCCTTCCTGTTTGGCTTCGTTGAACGACTGTTGATTCCCTTCGGCTTGAACCACGTGTGGTGGCCAACTTTCTGGTTGCAGTTTGGCGAGTATGTCAACAAAGCCGGACAGATCGTCCATGGAGACCAGTTAATCTTCTTTGCTCAGCTCAAGGATCAAGTCCCCATTACTGCAGGCACATTTATGGCGGGTCTGACACCGATCAAGCTGTTCTGCGTACCCGCCATCGCTCTTGCCATATACCGCTGTGCCGATGAGAAAAACAAAAGTCGTGTTAAGGGCATCATGCTTTCCGGTGCGATCACCTCAATAGTCTGCGGGATCACCGAGCCAGTTGAGTTCTCATTCCTGTTTGTCGCACCGGTGCTCTACGGCATTCATGCTGTCCTCGCCGGGATTGTATTCCTGCTGATGCAGCAACTGCAGGTGCATATCGGGCTCTCTTTCTCCGGCGGTCTTATCGACTTTCTGTTCTTTGGCATCATGCCGAAAGAGACCAACTGGCTGAGGGTCTTCCCGGTAGGTATTGCCATGGCGGTGGTTTACTACCTGCTGTTTAGCTTTGCGATTCGCCGCTGGAATCTGCTGACCCCGGGGCGGGGCAAAGACGAAAGTGAAGAGGTCAGCCAAAACGCGGAGGGTGCCAGTGAACTGGTTAACGGCATCATTCGCGCTTACGGCGGGTTAGCCAATATGACAGCGATTGAAGCCTGTATGTCCCGACTGCGCATCGACGTTTTGGATAAAAACGTGGTGGAAAAAGAAACCCTGAAACGCCTGGGGGCGGCGGGGATTGTGGAAGTGGGCAGCAACATTCAGAGCGTGTTTGGCATGAAATCCGATCTCCTTAAAGAAGAGATTCGGGCGTTGAAAGCGCAGCAGGCTGGCGCGTAAACCATCTTAAATCCGATGAGTAAAATGACAGAGGAAACCATGATGCATCAGAAACTGCGTGTAGGCGTATTGGGTTGTGGCCCCATTTCACAGGCTGCCCATTTTGAATCCTGTACCAAAGCCAGTAATGCTGAGCTTTATGCTATTTGCGATAGCGCTGACGATTTGCGCCAACGCATGACCGCCATGTGGGCTCCGAAAGTGGCTTATAGCGATTATCAGGCGATGCTGGATGACGAAAACGTCGATGCCATTATCATTGCCACCACGGATGCCTTCCATGTACAACTGGCCATGAAAGCACTTCATGCGGGCAAACATGTGCTGTGCGAAAAGCCGCTGGGCATTGCGGTGGAGGAGTGTGAAGAACTGGCGCAGGCAGTCAAGCATTCAGGGCGACTGTTTCAGGTTGCCCATATGAAACGCTTTGATGGCGGTATTCAGGCTGCACACGACTTTATTCAACAGGAAATGGGGAATTTGGTTGCTTACAAAGGGTGGTACGGTGACAACAGCCATCGCTATACCGTGACGGATGCGGTGCAGCCTAAAATTATCACCAGTGCCGCTAAACGTAAGCCAGCGGTCGACCCAAAATCCGATCTGCAACGTTATTACATGCTGGCACACGGCAGCCATTTGGTTGATACCGCACGCTATCTGGCGGGAGACATTAACGAAGTCGAGGCACGATTCACCCATCGGGGTGGTGTGCACTGCTGGTTTGTGGATATCGCCTTTGCCAATGGCACGCTGGGGCATCTGGATCTCAGCGTCGGTGTTCGCATGGACTGGCATGAAGGTTTCCAGATTTATGGAGAGAACGGCAGCATCCTGGGTAAAACTTACAATCCCTGGTTATTCAAATCGAGCGACGTCGATATTTTTCATGAAAATGGCGCTTTCTGGCGTCGTCCGCTGGCAGCAGATGGGCACTTCTATCGCCGACAGATAGAAGCTTTTGCCCATGCGATTCTTACTGATAGTCCACAAACCGGGACCAGCGTGGAAGAGGGGTTGGCGATAGTGAAGACCATGGCTGCAATCGGTGAATCGGTACGCACAGGGCGTTCAGTATGCGTGGCTTCAGCACAGGGAGCGGTGTGATGGATAAAGGCATCTTTTCAAAAACGTTTGCCACAGCCAATGTTGATGAGAACTTCAGGGTAATGCGTTCGCTAGGTTACACCTGCACGCAATTCAATTTCGCCAGTGCAGACCTCCCGTCGCTCCCTGACACGGTTGCTCGCAGCAAAATTGAAGAAATCAGCGCAGCCGTGCAAACACAGGGTGTGCGCATCGCCGCTGTCTCTGCCACCTTCAATATGGTGCATCCCCAGCAATCGGTGATTGATGCGGGTATGGCTTCACTGGAAGTGATTTGCCAGGCCGCTGCCGACCTTAAGTGCCCGTTAGTGACGCTGTGCACCGGAACCTGTGATGCGGAAGATCAGTGGCGCTTTCACCCCGATAACGATACGCCCGAGGCATGGCAGCGGCTTTGTGTCTCAATGACGCAGGCACTGGAGATTGCGGATCGTTATCAGGTCGCGTTGGGTATCGAGCCTGAGCTGGCGAATATCGTCAGCAGTGCGGTAAAAGCGAGACAACTCATCGATGAGATGCGCAGTGAACGGCTGAAGGTGATCTTCGATCCAGCGAATCTGTTTGAAATCGCCACACTGAGTGAGCAACACCGAATCGTGGCGCACGGTCTTGATCTTTTAGGAGCCGAAATTGCCATCGCCCATGCAAAGGACCGCTATGCTGACGGCGCCTTTGCCACTGCGGGAAAGGGGCTTCTGGATTATCCGTTCTACTTACAACGGCTGAGCGCTTCTGGTTTTAACGGCAGTATTGTGACGCACGGGTTGGATGCCAGTGAAGCAGGGTGGGTTTCAACCATGTTGGATCAGCAACTGCAAAAACTGGAGGCTTATTCATGCTGAAGACCTTTGCGAGAGAAGGGCTGCAATTAAGCTATTTTGATAGCGGGGGTTCGGGGCCGATGCTGATTTTTCAGCATGGTCTGACTGGCGATCACCAGCAAACCACCAGTACTTTTACCGCTTCAGGCTATCGTCTGATTACGCTGGAGTGTCGCGGCCATGGCCGCTCATCGTTGGGGGCGCCAGAAGCCCTCAGTATCCGCACATTTGCGGATGACCTGCTGGCGCTGATGGATCATTTAGCCATAACGCAGGCACCCTTAGCCGGAATCTCAATGGGGGCTGCGCTGTGTGCAAACATAGCCAGCCGCCACCCACAACGCGTTAAGTGCCTGACGTTAATTCGCCCGGCGTGGCATCAGACGCGCAGCCCACTCAATATGAACGTTTACAATGTGTTGGCCGATTACTGGCAGTTGTATGGTGGAGAAGAGGGGAAGCTTGCTTTCGCTCAGTCTGAAACTTATCAGTTAATTCAGCAGCACTCCCCGGATAACGCTAATTCACTGTTGAATACATTTTCCCTGCCGAGCGAATCAACGCTGCATTTGTTACGGCGCATCGCCTGCTGCGATCCGGGCTATCACGCGAGCGCCATCAAAGCGGCGCAGATCCCTGTAGCCGTGGCTGGCACTGCCATGGATGTTGTTCATCCGATGAATACCGCTGAGGTTATTGCCAGAGAGTTGACGGGTAAGGCAGCTGTGATGACCTTTGCGAAGTCAAAGGACAAAACGCGACATTGCGAGGAGGTGACTGAGTTAATCGTGAGCAACATTAAGCGATTAACCTAAGAAGCATTGAGGATGACGGATTAACGCTCAAAAAAAGAATGTCCGTGGAGATGCTTGAACGCCGAGTCTGAAGGTCATATGGCTGCTATTTCTCAAAGAATAGCAGCCTTTTTTGTTACCAGAGGTTCCTCTGGACCGCGAGTCACAACATGGCAATTGCGTTTTGGGCAAGCCAACTCCAGCTTTTGTAATTAACTTAATCATGTTCAGTTTTAATTTTTCTGAAAGTGTACAACTTGAGATTACATGTACAAATATGTTGGTTAATTCGTGTTTGGTTATTAATTCCAGGATCTAAATTGATCATTAATATATATAGGAAAATTTCTGTATAAGCGAAGCGGCAAATGAGGCGCGATTGATCAAGAAATGATCGATTTTTTGTTGTTTGCGATGGGAATAACCCTCCTGACGTAGCGAATTTTGCATTTAAGCGAAGCGCTAATACACGTCAGGAGAGTGTTGTGATGAAGGCTAGCGAACGTAACCCAGTGTTGAATTATTGATAGTGTTATTTCCGGCGGCTGATCTTTCCTCCCTTCCGGCCTGCTTCAACGGCGCGGTTCGGATCGTTTTTAAAATTGCCGCCACTTACCTGACCGCCTTTGCGGCCTGCTTCAGCCGCACGCTCCTTGTCCTCGGCGAAGTTCCCTGTGCCCCCACGACGTTGCGTCTTTTTCTCTTCCTCTTCAGGATGCTTGTTAGGGTCCGTCATGCGTTCTCCTCATTATATTTGTACCAACATAAAGCAAAAATAAATGTAGCGTTGTTTTTACCATAATCAAGTCAGGATTAATCTTAAGTTTTATTATTTTGCGGACTGTTTGTTTAAGGATAAGTCGATTTTTGTTTATAAGCGGATGAAACTCACTTGAATGATGATTGTTAGCGCACTTTAGATGTTGAGTAAAGAGTGTCGTGAGGGTAAATATAAGCGAAGCGGCAAGGTGGTGATATTAATCCCCCCTCTCAGTTTTGCGTCGATTGGCTTGCGCAGAAGGGCTTACTTGCTACGTTTAATAAAGATGATTGTTAATCCGTTAATTAACGCTTCGCTTATTTCCAGATAATTCCATCAGCGACGGTGTTGAATCGGTTAGCTTGCTAAGCAACTGCATACCATCCCCAAAGGTAGTTCATTAAAAGCACATCAACCAGGAGTGAATGAATGAAGAGGGAATCTGTTTATCTGGATTGGCTACGTGATGCACACGCGATGGAGAAGCACGGTGAAACGTTATTAAAACAAGCGATGGAGCGTCTCGACAGTGATTCTTCCATCGGGAGTCGCATCGTGCATTATCTTGCGCAATCACGCGCACAGCAGTTGCAGGTGAAAGAGGTTCTGAAATGCCATGACGATAGTTGGTCGGCATTGAAAGAGGCATTAGGCCGCCTGTCTGTGGTGGGGCAGGCAGCGAGCGATATGCTGCGTGTTGAGCAGGACGCGCGGATGGCCGTCAGCGTCTATGTCTTTTGTAGTTATAAAGTTGCGACTTACACCACGTTAATTGCCGCCGCCAGACAGGCTGATGACAGTGAAGGCGCGGACATTTTTCAGCGGATCTTGCAACAGGAAGCGCAAATGGCTGCCAAACTGCTTGGGGACTTGCCTGACGCAGCGAATCAATCGATAGACTCGCTGGCTGAAAGTGAAGCATCAAGCGCGGTGTAGTGTTTTCTGCGGGCAGCTTGCTGGCTGCCCGCAGAGAAAATAGCCAGCATTATTAATGATTACAGGTTAACGGCAATTGCATAAACTGCAGTAAAAAGCCGCTACGTTTATCTAAACGGAGGATCAAGCGCTACACACTCAGTTTAATAAGTAAAGCACACTGATCACTCAGGTGACTATTATTGCCAACAATTTAATATAACTGATCAAATTGTTTAATTGCGCAATTCCACAGGAAGTGAATTGTTTTGCACGAGTAAGTTATATTTAAGTAAAAGCATTAAGGTTAGTGAGCATGCTGACGATAACAGCAGGGATGCTGCCGATGAGAACGCGGAGCGTCTCCATTTCTTTGTTTTAATAACACCTGGATTTCATGACTCACTAATAAAAATCATTGAGGTTTCTAAATGGACATAGTTCAAGGATTTTCACGCAATATTAAATTGCGCAGCAAACTCATTATTTCTTCTCTCATCAATATCGGTATGCTGCTTTTGGTCGCGGTACTGGGTTTAAATTCGCTGTTTATGGCACAAACCGGCGTCAACGGCATGATGAAAGATGATTACCCAACCATTGCGTTGGGCAATCAGTTAATCAATGAGATTAACACTACCATTCAGCGACAGGCTTTGTTGCTCAGCCCAATCAATGCGGAGCGCCGCAGCGCCATCATGAATGAGCTTCAGGGGGCAACCGGGCAAATTACGGAGATTTATCGTCAACTCCATGCACTGTCAACAGATGAAGATTCCATTGCTTATCTCAAAATTTTGGATGATAAACGCAAAGCTTATTTAGAAGGCCGTAATCAATTTTTGCAACTCGCTAGTCAGGATCCTAATAAAGCGCTGGATTATTATCTGACAGCATTGGCGAGTAAACAAAAGGATTATACGGTTGAAGTGCAGCGTTTTATTGCACTGCAAGAGCAGCAGATGAATGGTTCCTACACACACTTTATGGATTCCTATCACACCACTAAAATTTCAATGGTGGTGATATTTATTGCGGCGGTTATTCTCTCTGCGTTGATTGGCTGGATTATTATCCAATCCATTACTGTGCCATTAAAAAACGTGATTGCGTTTCTTGGCCGTGTTGCTGATGGCGATCTCAGCACGAGCTTCTATGAAAAACGTAAAGACGAAATGGGCCAGTTAATAAACGCCATTCAGCAGATGCAGGATAAAATGTCGACTATTGTCAGTCATATTCGTATCAGCGCAGAGCAAATCTCAGGAGGTGCCAGCGAAATTATGTCGGGTACACATGATTTGGCCGCGCGTACTGAAGAACAAGCCAGTTCGGTTGAACAAACAGCAGCATCGGTTGAAGAATTCACCGCCACCATTAGCAACACGCGCAATAACACCCACTTTGCTGCCGATCTGTCTGAAAAGGCGGAAAGCGCCGTGGGGCAGAACGCCACCATGATGAACAACGTGTCGACCAAAATGGCTGAGATCCATGATTCAGCCGGTCGCATGGCAGACATTATCAATCTGATTGATTCGATTGCTTTCCAGACCAATATCCTGGCGCTCAATGCGGCTGTTGAGGCGGCACGAGCAGGGGAGCACGGTCGCGGTTTTGCGGTAGTCGCGCAGGAAGTGCGCGCGCTGGCGCAAAAAACCGCCACCTCATCGCATGAGATTCGCCATCTGATTGAGGAGTCTTCCACGCGCATCGTTGATGGCCGTGACATGGTAGCGGATGCCAACAAACTGATGTCGGAAATGATGAACAACGTGGTGAACATGAAGGAAGTGCTGTCACAGATTAACCAGGCCAGCACCGAACAGGCCGATGGGATCAGTCAGATCAACACTGCTATCAGCCAAATTGACATCACGACACAACAAAATGCCTCGCTGGTGGAGCAATCCCTGGCTGCTTCCGCCATGCTCAGCGAGCAAGCGGCAAACATGGTGAACAGCGTCAGTGTGTTTACCCTGCGTCAGAGCGCATAACCATAAGTGACAGGCGGTGTTAAGGCCGCCATTACTCCAAATTCTTGCTATTTAACACGGGCACCTGATCAAGCAACCATTGAAGCAATAGCTTGATGTTGGGCGCTTCCAGCCGGCTTTTCGGCCACACCAGATAATAACCGTCTCCTGTCGCCACCGGCTGGTTAAATGGCAGCACCAGTAAGCCGTTATTAATCGCCTCCTGGCTGAGCAGCAAGTCACCAATTGAAACGCCGTGTCCACTGATCGCCGCCATCGTGCCCTGTTCCAGCGTATCGAACAGTTTGCCTTGCCACAGATTGATAGCCGGTGCATCAGCTGCCCCCTGTGACCACCTCAGCCAGTCGCGGCGATCGTGTGAAGGGTGAATCAATTCACAACTTGCCAATTGCGTTTGTGCCTGTCGTTCCAGTGCGGGGGCGCAAATCGGAATTAACCACTCCTGAAACAGCAAATGGCATTCAGTGTCTGCACCAAAATGGCCGTCGCCCAACAAGATGGCGCAGTCAAAAGGTTCACGGGCAAAATCGACGTTGTCGGTGTCCATCCAAACGCTGGTAATCTGCACTTCAGGTGTTGAGTTTTGCTCGCGATAGAGTTGGAGTGCATCCAGCAGCCACCGCATGGTCAGTGTCGAAGGGGCCTTGAGACGGAGTTGATGACCCTGCTGCGTGAAGGCGGCGCAAGCTTGCTCTAAAGAGGCAAATCCGGCCTGTAATTGTGCCGCTAATACGCTACCGGCAGCGCTGATTTCGACCCTGGGGCCTTTACGGACAAACAGTTGGCAATCGAACCACGCTTCAAGGGTGCGGATGTGGCGGCTAATCGCACCAGGGGTGACGTTGAGTGCCGCAGCGGCCTGGCTAAAAGCGAGCGGACGAGCGTCGTGGAGGGCAAGAGGGGAGGTCCGGGAGTAGATCTCGCGGGCGGCCGTACAATCTCAAAACAAAGAGCC
>NZ_CAJCKS010000028.1:0-44447 GCF_903970985.1 Pantoea sp. ME81
ATGACTGATACGCATCTCTCGTCAACCACACTGCTCATCTATTTTATGTACCCGTCGACCCCACGGTCTTACACCCGCACGTTCACTCTGTCCCTACACGACGCGCTTCCGCTCGATGGGGTACATCTCCGTGCTGGATGGGCAAGACGTTCTGGTGATGCGCATGTATCACGGCCGTTTTTTCACCCAACTCGTCACGCCGCCAGGTACGCGTGTTTCCCTTTCCGGTACCTCTACCGGGCGCGTGCTGCTGGCACAGTTGAGTGATGACGAAGTGCGTGCGCGTTTTGCCGATGACTGGCAAGCCGCATCCGCAAACTCGCCGCTGAACATTGATGCACTCTGTAAAGAATTAGCGGTGATTCGCCAGCAGGGCTGGGCACTGGCACGCAATGAGACGTTGCCAGGCATCAGCTCACTGGCGGTGGCGGTCACCAATAAACATCGCGGCGAAAGTGCCGCACTGTGTCTCTCGTTTCTCTCGCAAGAAGCGGCCCCGGGTTATCCGGACGCGCTGCTCAGCGAACTGCGCGCAACGGCTGCATTGATGGCCGAGAAATACGGCGCATAACCTTATTTTCGATTTAAAGGCGTTTATTCGCGCCACACCAGGGAAATAGCAGGTCTTCGGACCTGCCTATTTCAAAAATCAGGGAACGATTTATTAAAAGCGTTGATGTCCCGCGTGTCGGGCATAAAACGTATTACGCGTTTTCTACAGGGTGAAAATACGGGGATAATATGCGTCAACATAATCCAATAAAAAGTATCGGCGTGGGCTTAATGCTGGTTCTGCTGTCTGTAGCAGGTGCCATCATCGGGGTTCAGCTGATTACCACCATTGGGGTGACACCCAATACCTCTATTATCGGTGCGCTGTTTGCCATGTTGCTGGCGCGCATTCCTCTGCAATGGTTCCGTCGTTATCGCTCCATCGAAGTACAGAACCTTGCGCAAACCGCCATCTCTTCTGCCACCTTTGGTGCGGCGAACAGTCTGCTGATGCCGATTGCCGTGCCGTGGGCGCTGGGTGAACCACAGCTGGTACTGCCGCTGTTTGTCGGTGTCAGTGCGGCGATGCTGCTGGATGCCTATCTGCTATACCGCCTGTTCGATACCCGCGTGTTCCCGGCCAGCAATGCGTGGCCACCGGGCGTGGCAGCCGCGGAAGCGATCAAAGCCGGCGATAAAGGCGGCCGTCAGGCGTGGTTGCTGGTGGTGGGTATTGTCGGCGGCATTGCCGGTTCGATGTTGAAAATCCCCATGTCAGCCTTCGGTACTGCTTTTATTGGCAATATCTGGGCGCTGAGCATGTTGGGTATTGGTTTTCTGTTGCGTGCTTATGCGCAACCGGTTGCTGGTATCGATATCAATGCGTTGTATATCCCACACGGCATGATGGTCGGCGCAGGATTGGTGGCGCTGATTCAGGTCGTGCAGGTGATTGTCAGCCGTCGCAACGATCAGCTGAATGTCAGCCGCAGCGACAGCGAAGTGAAGCGTTCCCTCGGCTTCGGCACCGTTGGCTACATCATCATCTCCACGCTGCTGGCACTGGCGGGCGGTTTGTGGAGCCAGATGGGCTTGCCGATGCTGGTGCTGTTTATCGTGTATGCCGCGTTTGCTGCCTTCGTGCATGAATTGATTGTCGGCATCGCCGCGATGCACTCAGGCTGGTTCCCGGCCTTTGCCGTAGCGCTGATAACCCTGATCCTCGGAATTCTGCTCGGCTTCCCGCCGCTGGCGCTCTGCCTGTTGTGTGGCTTCACCGCCGCAACAGGACCGGCCTTTGCCGATATGGGCTACGACCTGAAAGCCGGCTTTATCCTGCGCGGTAACGGTGCCGATCTACAGCAAGAGCTGTGGGGCCGCCGTATCCAGTTAATCGCCGCGATGATCGCCTTTGTGATCTGTATTCCAGTGGTGTGGTACGCACACAACCTGTTCTTCGCCGAAAACCTGCTGCCACCAGTGGCACGCGTTTACGCCAAAACCATTCAGGCCGGTGCCGAGCCTGGCATTGCCGGAAGCTTGCTGATGTGGGCGATTCCGGGGGCGATTATTCAGTTTATCGGTGGGCCGAAGCGTCAGTTAGGCGTATTACTGGCGACCGGTTTGTTAATCAACAACGCCGCAGCAGGTTGGGCGGTGATGGTGGGGATCGCACTGCGTATCCTGATCATTCGAGTGTGGGGCGAGCGTGGACGTTCACCGATGGAGGTGATGGCCGCAGGGTTTATTGCGGGCGACGCGCTGTACAGCTTCTTCCATTCTCTTTTTGCCAGTAGCACCAAGAAATAACCCAGGGAATTCAATATGAGTTTACAGCAGACACTGCAGGTTTTTGAGTTACTCGATAGCGCCTACGTGGATGGCCAGCAAGTGGTGGATCTTTTTGCCAGTTACCCAGGCGTGACCGCCAGCTTCAAGCGCGTCACCGGCCCGAAAGGGCGTACTGATTTCGTGCGCATTGATATTCCTGGTGCGCAGGGCAAGAGCAAAGGCGGCACTGCACCCACGCTGGGCATTGTCGGTCGTTTGGGCGGCATCGGTGCGCGTCCAACGCGTATCGGTATGGTGTCGGATGCAGATGGCGCAGTGGCGGCGGTGAGCAGTGCGCTGAAGCTGGCACAGATGCAGACTAAAGGCGATGTACTGGCGGGTGACGTGATTATCACTACTCACATCTGCCCGGATGCGCCAACCCGTCCGCATGAGCCGGTGGATTTCATGGACTCGCCATGCGATGACATCACCATGAATGACAATGAAGTGATCGACGGCGTGGACGCGATTCTCTCCATCGATACCACCAAAGGTAACCGTATCCTGAATCATAAAGGCTACGCGATCTCGCCGACAGTGAAAGAGGGTTACATCCTGCGCGTATCAGAAGATCTGCTGCGCATTATGGAGATGACCAGCGGTCTTCCTGCTGTGACCTTCCCGATCACTACGCAGGACATCACGCCTTATGGCAATGGTGTGTATCACCTTAACAGCATCCTGCAGCCGTCAACCGCCACCGATGTGCCAGTGGTTGGCGTGGCGATCTGCGCGGAATCGGTCGTGCCAGGTTGCGGCACCGGTGCCAGCCATGAAGTCGATATCGCGGCGACCGTGAAGTTTGCGGTGGAAGTGGCGAAAGAGTTTGGCCGTGAAACCTGTCAGTTCTATGACAAACAAGAGTACGCATTACTACTCTCTTTGTATGGTAGTCTCAGTCACCTGCGTACGCGGAAAGCCTAATGATGAAACAGTCCCTGGTTACCTTAACGATTGGTCAATCCCCGCGTAGCGATATTCTGCCGCTGCTGCAGGATCACTTACCGGAAGAGCAAGTCGCTCACGCCGGATTACTCGACGGGCTGACACTCGCTGAGGTGGAGCAGTTCTTCTCGCCTGAAGCGGGTGAGAAAGTGCTGGTTTCGCGTATGACCACCGGCGAGCAGGTGCGCCTGTCGGGGCCAAAAGTTGAGCAGGGACTGCAACGCAAGATTACGGCGCTGGAACAGCAGGGCTACGATACGATTTTGCTGCTGTGTACCGGTGAATTTGGCACGCTGAAAACCGAAAAGGCGCTGCTGCTGGAGCCGGACCGCATTATCCCACCACTGGTCAAGGCCATCGTGCAGGAACATAAAGTGGGGATTGTCGTGCCGGTAGAAGAGCAGATCGCTGAGCAGGCCAGTAAATGGCGGAATCTGAACAGCGCGCCATGCTTTGCCGTCGCCAGCCCTTATCTGGCACAGCAAAATGATTTGATCGAGGCGGGCCTGTCGCTGCAAGAGCAGGGGGCGGATGTGGTGGTGCTCGACTGTATTGGCTATCACCAGAAGCACCGGGATTTCCTGCAGAAAATGCTGGGCATTCCGGTACTGTTATCCAACGTGCTGGTGGCGAAGTTAGCGGCAGAGTTGATCGTCTGACTGAGGCCGATCACAAGTCGCGATCTGTATTGCTTTTTCGCGTGACAGATCAGCGAGTTCCCTTGTAATCTGCCAGACACCATAATGTGCTGTGAGGAAGTAACATGCTCAACGTAAGTGAGTATTTCGACGGGAAAGTGAAATCCATTGGTTTCGACAGCGTGACCATTGGCCGTGCCAGCGTTGGCGTGATGGCAGAAGGTGAATACACCTTCGGTACAGGACAGCCGGAAGAGATGACGGTCGTGAGCGGCGCACTGAAGGTGCTGCTGCCAGGTGAAACCGAGTGGAAATGGTACGAAGCCGGTTCGGTTTTCAACGTGCCGGGCCACAGCGAATTCCACTTGCAGGTGGCTGAGCCAACGTCTTATCTCTGCCGCTATCTGTAAGACATAAACCTCAACATTAGCTTCAACTAAACCGGGAATTCTGCATAGAGTTGCCGGTTTTATTTTTTGTGAAGCAGCAACACCGCAATGATACTCGTTGTGTGCAAATTTAGTATAAATTTGCCCTCTTGGGCGTGTGAGTGCTAGGCTTATATTCGTTTATCTCCCAGCGCGTTTTCGCTGCATAGTTGAGGATGCATACTTATGGCACAGACGATGTCTCAAAAGGCTGCTCGCGAAGGTTTAGGAAGTCCTGAACTGTTTGAGGGCGGCGTGTTTATTACTAAAAATGGCGTTGCTGAGCTGTTTGTCCAAACTGCAGCAGAGCGTGAAGCCGAGTTAAAGAAAATCGAAGAAGAAAGACAGATTAATGCGCTGTTTAAGCTGGCAATGATCGCAAAACAGGAAATTAATGACGATCAGGGAATGACACCTGAAGAAGTTTTAGAGAGATTACGTCGCGCCAGAACGTAATAAAGGGATGAGCCCGTGATGCGTCAGTTTCGAATCGCTATTGCGCCGATGGCGGAATGGACCCTGAAAGATATTGAGTCTTATAAAATTGGAACGATTGGCGCAAAGCTGGCGGCAGAGTTTGTCGACAACCTGCTGATGAATGCCGTGGCAGCCATTATGCAGGATCCTTTGCGGTATCGATTTAGTCATCAGTTATCGCAACGAGGTTTGAACCTGCGTGAAAGGTTAGACCCTGATAGCGAGTATCGTGTGCTTTACGATTTTGATGGAAAGACGGTGCAAATCGTGATGTTTCTCAGCATGAAACAGGATTTTGTCACCACTTTGTATCGCTATCAAATTTTGAAATGAACCCCGCTTAGTACGGGGTTGAGTTTAAATAGACTTTAGCGCTTAGCTTCGCCGCCTAACGCTTCCACCAGATTACTGATCAATGCGGCCAGTTCGCCGGTCATCAGGGTGAAATCAGCATCAAAACGCTGGGCAAAATCATCGCGGTCGATGTCGTCATTCTGCTCACGCAACGTGTCGCTGAACTTCAGACGCTTGATCGAGGCATCGTCGGCAATCACCAACTGAATACGCTCCTGCCAGTCCAGAGCCAGTTTGGTCACTACTTTGCCAGCTTCGATGTGGGTGGCGATCTCATCGGAGATCAGATCCTGTTTCTTACAGCGAATCACGCCGCCGTCTTCCAGAATCGCTTTCAGCTCTGCTTCATCCATCAGCGCGAAACCGGCCGGCAACTCACCAGAACGCACCCATTCGGTCAGCGTCAGCTCAATCGGGGTTTCCAGCGTTAGCGGCACCACTGGCAGCGAACCGATGCTTTTACGCAACAGCGCCAGGGTGTCTTCGGCTTTTTTAGCGCTGGCGCAATCGACAATGATCAGGTTGTTCACGGTATCGATCCACATAAACGTCTGGCTGAAACGGCTAAACGCGCGTGGCAGCAGGCTATGCAGCACTTCATCTTTCAGCGAGTCTTTCTCGGTCTTCTTCAGCTTGCGGCTCTGTTCCGCTTCCAGCTTATCGATCTTCGCTTCCAGCGCCTGCTTCACCACCGGCGAAGGCAGGATCTTCTGCTCGGTACGCGCGCAAATCACGATTTGACCGTTGATTTCATGCGTCAGCGCTTCGCCGCGGTTGCCCATCGGTGACACCCAGCCGGTTTTCGCCATATCCTGGCTGCCGCACGGCGAAAACGTGAAGGCGTCGAGCTGTTTTTCCAGATCGTCTGCGGACAGCGGGATGTCACGATTCAGACGATAAACCATCATATTTTTAAACCACAACATCGGGATTCCTTACCGTGGGTGCGATCGGGCGCACAAGTCTCAAAGTCAGCGCGCATGATAGCGAAACATCGGATTGGTTTCATTGCCTTTCCCGATTCAGCCTTCTACTGTATCTGTCACCTGAACGAATAATGAGGAATAAATCGTGCGTATTGGGATTGATTTAGGCGGTACCAAGATTGAAGTGATTGCGCTCTCCGATCAGGGGCAAGAGCTGTTCCGTCACCGCGTCAATACCCCGCGCGATGACTATGCTGCCACGGTGCAGGCGATTGTTGATTTAGTGCTGCTGGCAGAAGAGAAAACCGGAGAAAAAGGGTCGGTCGGCATTGGCATTCCCGGCACCATTTCGCCGTACACCCAGCGGGTAAAAAACGCCAACTCCACCTGGCTGAACGGACAGCCGCTGGACAAGGATTTGGCGCAGGCGCTGAATCGTGACGTGCGCATCGCTAATGACGCGAATTGTTTAGCGGTTTCCGAAGCGGTGGATGGTGCCGGTGCGGGTCAGCCGTTGGTGTTCGCAGTGATCATCGGCACTGGCTCGGGCGCGGGCGTGGCGATTGGCGGTGAATCGCGCATTGGCGGCAATGGTAATGCGGGCGAGTGGGGCCACAATCCTTTGCCGTGGATGGATGAAGATGAACTTCGCCATCGCGAAGAAGTGCCTTGCTATTGCGGTTTGCAGGGCTGTATTGAAACCTTTGTATCGGGCACCGGCTTTGCCATCGATTATCAGCGTTTGAGCGGTAAAGCATTGAAGGGCGCAGAGATCATCAAACTGATTGAGCAGCAGGATCCGGTAGCAGAGCTGGCGATGAGCCGTTACGAAATGCGCTTAGCTAAGTCGCTGGCGCAAGTGGTGAATTTGCTCGATCCGGATGTGATCGTGCTGGGCGGCGGGATGAGTAATAACGATCGCCTCTATCAGACCGTGCCTGCGCTGATGAAGCAGTGGGTGTTTGGTCGCGAGTGTGAAACGCCGGTATTGAAAGCGGTGCACGGCGATTCCAGTGGTGTGCGCGGAGCGGCATGGCTGTGGCCGCTGAAATCGTAAAAAAGGTCGCCTCAATAGCGACCTTTTAACGAGGGCGCAGGTTTGCGCCCTCTGGTCCCGCGATTACTCACCCATCAACATCGCATCCTGCGGCGCATTCTGACGCTGAGTTTTGGTCGCGAGGAAGTAAATATATCCCACCACCATAATCCCCACGAACAGGCCGCCAATCACCGGGTTGAACCACAGCATGGCAATCAGACACACCAGTGACAGCACCAGCGCGATACCGGGAATAATCGGATAACCCGGTGCGCGGAAGCTGCGTTCCATGTCGGGTGCGGTGCGGCGCAATTTGAACAGGCTCAGCATACTCATCAGGTACATCACGATGGCGCCAAATACTGCCATGGTGATCATCGCCGCCGTCAGCGTCATGCCCTGCAGGTTGATCAGACCATCACTGTAGATTGCCGCGATACCAATTACGCCACCGGCAATAATGGCGCGATGCGGCGTCTGGAAGCGTGACAGTTTCGCCAGACCCTGCGGCAGATAACCGGCGCGCGCCAGGGCAAAGAACTGACGTGAATAGCCGAGGATAATGCCGTGGAAGCTAGCGACCAGTCCGAATAAGCCAATCCACACCAGCATATGCATCCAGTTTGAATGCTCGCCGACGATCATCTTCATCGCCTGCGGCAACGGATCGTTGATGTCAGACAGTTTACGCCAGTCGCCTGCGCCGCCCGCCAGCAGCATCACGCCAATCGCCAGTACCACCAGCGTCAGAATCCCGGTGATGTAAGCTTTGGGAATGGTGCGCTTCGGATCTTTGGCCTCTTCGGCGGCCATGGCGGCGCCTTCAATGGCGAGGAAGAACCAGATGGCAAACGGAATAGCCGCGAAGATGCCGGAAAGGGCTGGCATACCGAAATGATCGCTACCCGCCCAACCGTTAGCGGCAAAATTGGCGATACTGAAGCCCGGCGACACTACGCCCATAAACACCAGCAGTTCCAGCACCGCCAGCACCGTCACCACCAGTTCAAACATCGCCGCCAGCTTCACGCCGAGGATATTGAGGGTCATGAAAACCAGATAAGCGCCGACCGCAGCGGTTTTCGGGTTGAGATCCGGGTACTGCACGTTGAGATAAGCACCGATCGCCATGGCAATCGCCGGTGGGGCGAAGACAAACTCAATCAACGTCGCCAGACCGGCAATCAAACCACCGGTTTCACCAAAGGCGCGGCGACTGTAAGCAAACGGGCCACCGGCGTGTGGAATGGCGGTGGTCAGCTCGGTAAAGCTAAAAATAAAGCAGGTGTACATGGTGGCGATCAGCGCAGTGGTGATCAGGAACCCCAACGTGCCCGCCACGCCCCAGCCATAACTCCAGCCAAAATACTCCCCGGAAATTACCAGTCCAACCGCGATACCCCACAAATGCAGAGTGCCCAGCGTGGGTTTGAGCTTACTCGTCATAATCGTCTCCCCGTCGTCATTGTTGTGCGGCGGCTGCACCGCGCTGTTTTGTTCTATGCACTACAGTGAAGTGATAATGCCGCCGCCTGCAGCGGGAAAACTTGACGCAGGCGCAGTGAGTTTTGTCCTCCACGGTCAACTCTGAGGCAAGAAAAGTGCCAGATGTACGCTGCGGTCAACTTTGGGTTATCTGCGGTCAAGCAGTCAGAACGCCGTCATCCCATGCTGATAACACTTGCTTCCTTTAAGATTGATGCTGGAGACAGATGAATGAGCGCCAAACAATCCGATACCCTTACTGATGCGGAAACCACCGTGCTGGCACAGCAGGCGCTGGCCTGTTATCCCGCGCCCTTGCAGGGCGAGCTGAAGCTACTTTGTCGCTCGGAGAACGCCACCTTCCTGTTGCTGGCGGGCGGTAAGCGTTATGCGTTGCGCCTGCATCGACCTGACTATCACAGCAAAGCGGATATCCAGAGTGAGCTGCTGTGGCTCGACGCGCTGCGTGAGATTGGCATTATGGTGCCGCAGGCGATCCCGGCCAGTGATGGCGAAACGGTGCTGACAATAGCCATGCCCGATGGAGGCATGCGACATGCGGTGCTGTTCCACTGGATCGAGGGCGAGATGCCCACCACCGAGGTCGATCCCAAAGCCTTCCAGCAGCTCGGGCACATCACTGCGCGCCTGCATCAGCACAGTCGCAGCTGGCAAAAACCGGCTGGCTTCCAGCGTATCATTTGGGATCATCACACCATGGTCAGCGATCACAGCCACTGGGGCCGCTGGCAGGATGCGCCCAATCTCAATCCTGCCGATCATGGCATTGTCGCTGAAGCGGTAGCGCGGGTCGGGCAAGAGTTGCAGGGCTTTGGTAAAGGACAGGATCGTTATGGCTTGATCCACGCTGATCTGCGCCTCACCAATTTGCTGCTGCACAAAGGTGAAACCCGGGTGATCGATTTTGATGACTGCGGCATGGGCTGGTATCTGCACGATCTGGCGGCGGCGATCAGTTTTGTTGAGCATCATCCGCGTGCCGCCGAATGGGTGGATAACTGGATCCAGGGCTACGAGCGTGTGGCGCACATCAGTGATGAGGAGATGGCGCTGGTGCCGACGCTGTTGATTCAACGTCGTATCCAGATGACCGCATGGATGGGCACCCATGCAGACACCGAGATGGCGCTGAGCCTTGGGCCGCGTTGGGCCGATCACTCGGTGCGTCTATGCCGTCGCTATCTGGAAACCAATCAGCTGCCGGTTGGTGTTTGAGTTGCACCAGTAGCGGGCAGCAGTGCGTCGTAGCGGCGCAATTAATTGCGATCTCTGGAGGGGACTTTCACGCCGTTGCGCCATAAATCGCATCCTTGATGCTGTGTGCTGAGCGTGAGCGGGGCGCAACGGAATGCCTCCGTATCCTTGAGCTGCGCTTAGCCAGATGCGCATCACTGCACAGGCTTCAGCATGCCACTGGACTTGTAGCAAGGTGCGCATCAACGCGCACGCTGATAAAGGGTACCGAATCTAGTCGGGTCATCATTGATGGCGGCCTCTTCAAGCGTCATGGTACGAATCTTGCTGGATCCCACCATTAGTTTCACTCGCGCGATCCCTGTGAGGTTCCGATGCAATCACTGATGACTCCTTCTGAAGCGTACAGCTCGCTCTCGGCACAAGCCAACAACCGTGGCGTACTGGCAGCAGCTGCAACCGGCTTAAGCACCTTTATCACCGACAAAGGCGGCGATGTTGATCGTATTTTTGGTATCAGCGGCATTGATTCCGAACTGCTGGCCAGCCCGACGCTCAGCCTTGGTCTGGTCAACTATTGCCGCGTGATGGAAGAAGCGGCGCGCCACTCTGGTTTTGATAACTTCGGTTTGCATTACGGCAAGCAGTTCAAACCGCAGTCATTAGGGCTGATTGGCTACATCGGCTTATGTTCACCGACGCTGGAGCAGGCGCTGCACAACGTGGTGAATGCTTTTCCCTGGCATCAGCACGATACGCTGACGCGTCTTATCGACAAAGGCGACTGCTGGCGGCTGGATTATCAGGTAAGGCACGGGGCGATCCTCTCACGTCGGCAGGATGCGGAATTGACGCTCGGCATGTTCCTCAATCTGATCCGTCACGTGGCCGGCAAAAACTGGGCGCCGCGCGAGGTGCACTTTGAGCACCCGCGACCGGAGCAGTGGCACGAGCACTGCAAAGTGTTTGATGCGCCGGTATGGTTCGATCAACCGTTCAATTCACTGCTGATCCCCAAACGCGATCTGCTGCGCACCATGCCAGAGCAGGATCCGATGTTGTTAATGGTGATGCAAGATGCCATCCGTCGTCTGAATAGCAGCGCTTCACTGCAAAGCGTGGTGGAGCAGGCGCGTTCGCAGGTCAACTTATCGTTGATGCAGGGCGAACCGGTGCTGGAAGAGATCGCGGATAAAATGGGGCTGTCGAGCTGGTCGTTGCAACGGCGGCTGCGCGAAGAGGGCATCAGCTTCACCGCGCTGGTGGATAAAGTGCGTTGCGAAATGGCCACGCATTATCTGCAACAGAAGCAGCTACCCATCTCGGAGATGGCGCTGCTGCTGGGCTATTCCGAAGTCAGTGCGTTTTCACGCGCTTTCCGGCGCTGGTTTGGCATCAGCCCGCGCCAGTGGCGACAGGATGGGCTGGCGAGTTAGCCTGATGCGGTGCAAAGCCGAACCACGCGGGCTGGGTACGATCCGGCGGCGGCGGTAATCCTTTCGACTGACCAATTAACTGCCAGGCGCGCAGACACAGGGTTTCATCACCTTGCGTCTGCGTGACTGCATAGCGCCCGCTGTTTTGCCACTCCAGTCGCACCATGCATTGCTGTCCTGCGTAATGTACCGCGTCGGTGAATTTCCGGTTGAGCTGTCGCTGCATCTCATCAGCCCATTTGCAGGATGCGCTGCCCGGTTCGCTCTGTGGCTGGCACAGGTTGGTCATACTTTCCATGGGATGCGATGGGGCATGCTGGCAGGCGCTGAGTAGGGTACTCAACAACAATGTGCCAGCAACACGGCGAAATACGTTCATCTATTTGCCCGGATTTGCAAAACATGGTGGCCAGTTTACCGAGCAGTAAGGGGATTGCTATGGCATTTCTCTGACTCTGATTAGATCCAGAATTTTTCGCTCAATGGCTCGCACGACGCACAGCTGAATGTCAGGTGCGGCCAGACAGCCGCACCCTGTGAAAGGAGGCTCATTTGATGGCGGGACGGACGTTTATTCCCCCGGCAACTCCAGCTTGCTGTAACCCAGTCCATTCATCTTCCGCACCCTGATCTGCACCGGAATCCGCTCTTTCATCGCTTCAACGTGACTGATCACGCCGATGGTTTTACCGCTGGCGTTCAATGCGTCGAGGGCATCCAGCGCGGTGTCGAGTGTTTCGGCGTCCAGCGTGCCGAAGCCTTCATCAAGGAACAGCGATTCAATGCGCGTTTTATGGCTGACCAAATCAGACAGCGCCAGCGCCAGTGCCAGACTCACCAGGAAGCTTTCGCCGCCGGACAGCGTGCGGGTATCGCGCGTGGCATCGGCCTGCCAGGTATCGACCACTTCCAGCTCCAGCTCATCGGTGACACGGCGTTGCAACAGGTAGCGTCCGTGTAAGCGATCCAGCTGACGGTTCGCCAGCCATACCAGATGATCGAGCGTTAATCCCTGGGCGAAGCGGCGGAATTTGTCGCCTTTGGCTGAACCGATTAAATCATTCAGGCGACCCAGTTGCGTCAACTCCAGCTCGTCATTGGCAATCTGCGTCAGTAATGATTGCTGCTGCTGACGCTGTTGGGCATCACTGTGCAACTGCTGCTGCGCTTCACCCTGCTGACGGGCATTGTCGCGCAGGGCCAGACGCAAGGATTCCAGCTGTTCAGCGATACCCGCCGCCACTTCGTCACTCAGCGTGGCAGGGCGCTGTTGCTGATGGGCAGTGACGCGCTGCGCCAGCTGTTGGTGCAGGGTAATCTGCTGCTGACGCTGTTGCTCCAGGGCTTGCAGATGCTGGCGCAGATGCTGAATGTCCTGTTCGTCCAGCAACGCGCTGCGCAATGCCTGCTCGTCGGCGAAGTCGCTCTGCTGGAGTGCGCTGTTAAACGCCGTTTCTGCCGCCTGCATACGCAGATGCATGGCCTGAATTTGGCTATCAATTTGCTCACACTGACCATTCAGGCTGTGCAGCTGACTTTGTGCCTGCTGCCACAGTTGTAACTGCTGCGCCAGCGCCTGTTCGCACTGTTGCAGCAAGGCCTGCTGCTGCTGACGCGCAACGCTCACCTGGCGATCGCCAAACAGTTGCTGACGCTGCTGCTGCTGTTCTGCGTGCTGCTGTTGCAGGCTGCTGAGCGCGTGCTGCAATGTCTCCAGCTGCTGCTGCTCGCGCGTCAGGTTGCTTTGCAGGTTGTTCTGCTCGCTGTCGGCTTTAACCAACTGCGGCTGTAACTCGGCCAGCAAGCGCTCACTCTGCTGCCAGGCTTGCCAGCGCTGCTGCAACGTAGCCAGCCAGCTGGCGCGGGCATCGCGATCGGGCAGCGCAAACTGATGTGCCGTAAGCTGCTGTTCCAGTTGCTGCGCTAACTGCTGCCAGGCGCTGTGTTCCTGAGTTTCTCGCTGATTAAGTTCATCCAGCGTTTGCTGCAGGTTGTTCAGTTGCTGTTGTGCCAGCAGTTGTGCGCTATGCTGCTGCTGCCACTGCTGTTGCTGTACCAGATGCGCGTCTTTGGCCTGTTGTAACGCTCGCGCCGCATTTTCGCGCTGCTGCAGTTGCTGCTGCTGCGTGGCTTCCTGCGCATCCTGCTGATGTTGCCACGCCGTAAAGACTTCCTGCTGATCTAACGTGCAGGTAAGTGCCAGCTCACTGCTGAAAGCTTGCCACTGCTCGCGCGCCACCGCGAGTTGCTGTTCGAATTCGGCAATCTCCTGTTGCAGCACCTGCTGCTGTTGCAGCGAGAGCTTGTGCTGTTCACTTTTCGCCGTGCCTGATTCTTTGAGCTTGTTAACCCGCGCTTCCTGTGCCGCCAGCCGCTGCTGGTTTTCACCCGGTTGTAATTGCTGATACTGCGCAATAGCCGGATGCTGGCACGAACCGCACAGCGGGCAGGGCTGATCGGGCTGCAGCCGGGCGCGTTCATCAGCCAACTGTGCAATGGTGCGCTCCAGCTCGCAGATTTTGCGCAGATCGAGCAGCGTCTGGTTCTCACGTTTGTAATCGTCGCGCAGTGCCTGCAAAGCACGTTCGTCTTGCTGATGCTGTTGCTGTAACAGCGTGAGTTTTTGTTGCCGCTGGTGCAACTGCGGCTGCAGCGACTGCCAGCGTGCCGCTAATAAGCTGAGCTGGTGGCGTGCCGCGCGCTGCTGTTGATGCTGTGTCAGCGCGTCACGCAGTGAGGTGCTGCTGATTTCAGTCTCAAGTGAAGTGAGTGCCTGCTCCGCTTGCTGACGTTGCTGGCTGGCCTGCGTCTCAGCCTGCTGCAGAGGTTGTAACCTGCGATTACCTTCGGCAATCGCCTGCTGCTGCTGGGTCAGTTGCGCGTTTTGCTGCTGCTGTTGCGCACGAAGTTGTGTCAGCGCCTGCTCGCGTTCATCGAAACGAGCGATATCAGCTTGCCAGCGCGTCAGTTCTGGCCCCCAGTCTGCTACCGCCGCTTCACGGCTGCGAAATGTCTGCTGTTCTGCCAGCTGCTGTTGTAAGCGCTCACGGGTTAGCAGATGCTGACTGAGCGCGTTCTGGCTTTGCTGCAATGTCTGTGACTGTTGCGCATGCAGGCGCTGCTGCTCCGTCAGCTGCTGTGCGCGGCTGGCGAGCTGTTGGTCGAGCGGAATCACCTGTTCGGTAAGCAAGGTTTCAAGCTGCTGCTGATCGGCGAGTGCCTGCTCACGCGCCTGCTGTGCCGCCTGATAACTTTTTTCACCCTGCTGCAGCGCGGTTTGCGCATTTTGCTGCTGCGTGTGTAAGTGCTGCGCCTGCTGGGTTGCGAGCTGGTAATCTTGTTGCAACTGCTCACGCTGCTGAAGTTTTTCTCGCAGCTTTTCAGCCGGTTCCGCGCGTGCCAGGCGTTGGCGATCACTCTCCGCCTGCTGCCATGCCTGTTCGGCATCCTGGTTCGCCTGTTCGATTTGCTGCTGCTCCTGCGCCAGCTGTTGCGAGTGCGTCAGCCACTGTTGTTGCTGTTGCGCTTGCTCAAGCTGCTCGCTCAGCGTTTTTTCCTGCGCCGTTAAGGCTTCAACCTGCTGCATCAGCTCTGTGCGACGCGTCTCATCCAGCAGCATCATGCCGCCAGCGCGGGCGCGCAGTGTCTCCAGATCGCTGCGTGCGGTGCGCCAGCGCTCGTAAATCTGCATCGAGATTTGGCCGTAAATTTCGGTGCCGGTGAGTTCTTCCAGCAGTTCGGCGCGTTCGCCCGGCTTGGCGTTGAGGAAGGCAGCGAACTGGCCTTGCGACAGCATCATTGAACGGGTGAAACGGTCAAAATCGAGGCCAGAAAGGGTTTCGATGAGCTTGAGTTTGTCACCCACCTTATCGGCCACAATCTGGTTATCCGCCACGCGCGCCAGCTCGACACGCGGTGCCTGCAATTTGCCATCCGCCTGGCCGCGTGCGCGGTTTTGGCTCCAGAAGGCGCGCCAGGCTTCGCCTTTGATCTCAAATTCTACTTCAGCCAGACATTCGGCGGTGTCACGGGTGATCAGTTCGTTTTGCGTCTGGGATAGCACGCCAAGGCGCGGCGTCTGGTGATAAAGCGCCAGGCAAATGGCATCCAATAGCGTGGTTTTGCCGGCGCCGGTCGCACCGGTAATGGCAAACAATCCGTTGCTGGCAAAGGGTTCACGGCGGAAATCGATATACCATTCACCGCGCAGCGCATTGAGGTTTTTAAAACGTAACGTCAGGATTTTCATACAGACGGATTCTCCAGCGCGGCGAGGGTGGTGCGGAACAGTTGCGTGAGTTGCTCGGCTTGTTTGGCATCCAATTGCTCTTCCTGCGCCAGACGGCGGGCGAACACCTCTTCGACTTTCAATTCGCTTAGCGTTTCATTATCCATGCGCGACAGGCTGCGCTGACGCTGTTCACGGCTGCGGCGTACCAGCAGCACTTCCACCGGTAGGGCTTCGGTCAGTTGCTCAACACGGCGTTGCAAATCGCTGAGATATTCTTGCGTGGTGATTTCAATATCGAGCCAGACGGGCTGCTCGCGATCTCCCTCGCTAAATTCGCCCAGCTGTTGTTCGATCTCCGCCATTGAGCCTTTCAACATCTGCATCGGCTGGAACTGCGGGATCGGGAGGGGAGTGACGCTATCCAGCTGAGCGCTGAACTCCAGCAGGAACACGCTCTTTTCGCGGCCCAGTTCGTCAAAACTGAGCGGAATCGGTGAGCCGCTGTAGCGAATATGTTCGCTATCGGCAATGCGCTGGGCACGGTGAATATGGCCAAGGGCAATGTAATCCGCGGCGGGAAACGCCTGCGCCGGGAAGGCATCCAGCGTGCCGATATAGATATCGCGCACCGAGTCGCTTTTCGTCACACCAACGGTGGTGAGATGACCGGTGGCAATGATGGGAAGTGCGCGATCTGCCCGCTCGGCCAGCGCTGTGGCATAACACTGCTGATAATGCTGCTCAATCGCTTCCAGCAGTGATATCTGCTTCTCGCGCCCGGATTGCCCCGCCTGGCTGCGCAAAATATCGCGTGGACGTAAATAGGGAATCGCGCACAGTAACGCGCCCGGCGTGCCATCGCGTTGATGCAGCGTCAGCACCTGCTGCTCGCCCTGTGGTGTGGCGCTGGTGATCACTCGCGTATTTAAACAGGCGAGTAACTCGCGTGATTCATTCAGGGTCGCGACGGAATCATGGTTGCCCGCCAGCACAATCAGCTCACAGTGCGTCGGCTGTAGCGCCACCACGAAGCGGTTAAACATTTCACGCGCATAGCTCGGTGGCGAACCGGTATCAAACAGGTCTCCCGCGATGATTAAGGCATCCACCTGATGCTGGGTAATCTGTGCCAGCAGCCAGTCCAGGAAGGCCTGATGCTCGGCCGCCCGGCTTTTGCTGTAAAAGAACTGACCGAGATGCCAATCCGCGGTGTGAATGATGCGCATGAATACTCCCTGCTTCGTTAAGCGAAGGCGAATTATAACCTCTTCAGATCGCAAAGAAAAAAAAGCGATAATCGTTGTCACATTTCTGTTTTTTAACTATTTATCATAGGTCGGGTTTTTCATAAAAGTGTCATAAAACTGACGCATAATGGCGCCGCAAATCCCAGTGACCTATTGTCACAAAAGCAGGAGTTATAATGGCTAAGCGCATTTTGGTTGTGGAAGACGAAGCTCCCATCCGTGAAATGTTATGTTTCGTGCTGGAACAGAATGATTACCAGCCTATTGAGGCAGAAGACTATGACAGCGCGATTGGTAAGCTGATCGAACCCTGGCCTGATTTAATTCTGCTGGATTGGATGTTGCCTGGCGGCAGCGGTATTCAGTTTATTAAACATTTGAAACGTGAAGCCATGACGCGCGACATCCCGGTGATGATGCTGACGGCACGCGGTGAAGAAGAGGATCGCGTACGCGGTCTGGAAGTCGGCGCCGATGACTACATCACCAAGCCTTTCTCACCGAAAGAGCTGATGGCACGTATCAAAGCGGTGATGCGCCGTATTTCACCGATGGCGGTGGAAGAGGTGATTGAGATGCAGGGCCTGAGCCTGGATCCTTCCTCACATCGCGTGATGTCGGAAAGTACCCCGCTGGAAATGGGACCGACCGAATATAAATTACTGCACTTCTTTATGACGCACCCGGAGCGTGTTTACAGCCGCGAACAGCTGCTGAACCATGTATGGGGCACCAACGTCTACGTGGAAGATCGTACCGTTGATGTGCATATCCGTCGTTTACGTAAAGCACTGGAAGTATCTGGCCACGATCGCATGGTTCAAACCGTACGCGGAACAGGGTATCGTTTCTCTGCCCGCTACTAAACGGAGTCTTTTACCGTGCTGGAACGACTCTCCTGGAAGAGATTATTGACTGAGCTGGCGCTGGTCTGTTTGCCCGCGCTGGTGCTTGGTCTGCTGTTCGGTTATCTGCCCTGGCTACTGCTGATCGCGGTGTCGGGTGTGATGTTTTGGCACTTTAGAAATCTGATGCGTCTGTCGCACTGGCTGTGGGTCGATCGTTCCATGACGCCGCCCGCCGGTCGCGGTAGCTGGGAGCCCTTGTTCTACGGCTTGTACCAGATGCAACTGCGTAACCGCCGTCGACGTCGCGAGCTGGGTAACCTGATTAAGCGCTTTCGTAGCGGCGCGGAATCCCTGCCGGATGCAGTGATCCTGACCACCGAAGAGGGCACCATTTTCTGGTGCAACGGGCTGGCACAACAGCATCTCGGGCTGCGCTGGCCGGAAGATAATGGCCAGAACATCCTCAACTTGCTGCGCTATCCTGAGTTTTCCCGCTATATTCGCCAACGCGATTTTGACAAGCCGCTGACGCTGGTGCTGAACAATCAACATCATATGGAATTCCGTGTGATGCCCTATAGCGAAGGGCAGTGGTTGATGGTGGCGCGCGATGTCACCCAAATGCACCAGTTGGAAGGGGCGCGGCGTAACTTCTTTGCCAACGTCAGTCATGAACTGCGTACGCCGTTAACGGTGCTGCAGGGCTATCTGGAAATGATGGACGATGCGACGATGAACGAGCGCACGCGCGGCAAGGCGTTGCATACCATGCAGGAGCAGACTCGCCGCATGGATAGCCTGGTGAAACAGCTGCTGACTTTGTCACGTATCGAGGCCGCACCGGCTATCGATCTCAAAGAGACGGTGGATGTTCCGGGCATGCTGCAACTGTTGCAGCGCGAGGCGGAAACGCTGAGCCAGGGCCGGCACAGCATTCATTTCCGCACCGATCCGCACCTCAAAGTCTTCGGTAATGATGAACAGCTGCGCAGCGCCATTTCCAATCTGGTGTACAACGCGGTGAATCACACGCCGGAAGGGACTCGCCTCGATATTAGCTGGCTGCGTAACAAAGAGGGCGCGGAGTTCAAAGTGTGCGATAACGGACCGGGGATCAGCGAGGAGCATTTGCCGCGCCTCACCGAGCGTTTCTATCGGGTGGATAAAGCCCGATCGCGCGCCACCGGGGGCAGTGGCTTAGGGTTGGCGATCGTTAAGCATGCATTGAGCCACCATAATGCACGGCTGGAAATCACCAGTATTCCGCATCAGGAAACCTGTTTTAGTTTCGTGCTGCCGCCACGTTTGATTGTGGCGAAGAGCGTGCACAGTAAGGTCAGTTAAGCACGATGAAGTGGCGCAATTGATTGCGTGATGAATCGCGGCGCGACAGAATGTGCAGTTCAATGTTCCTGACCTGATTTGCGGAAGACCTGATGAGATCGCTGTTGCTGTTCACGTTGCTGCTGTGCTCTACGCTGGCACAAAGCCAACAAACCATGCTCACCGGCAATTTGAGCAGCGTCGGTTCCGACACCCTCGGCTATCTGATGACCTTATGGGGCGAGGATTTCAGCCGCCAGTCACCGGGCGTTAACGTTCAGGTACAGGCGGCTGGATCCTCAACCGCACCCACCGCGCTGGCGGCAGGCGCTGCCCAGCTCGGGGCGATGAGCCGCCCGATGCAAATTGATGAACGCCAACTGTTTACCACGCGCTACGGCTATCCCCCGCTGGCGGTGCCGGTGGCGATGGATGCGCTGGTGGTGGTGGTCAATCAGGACAACCCGCTAACGCGTATCGATCAACCGCAACTCGATGCCCTTTTCTCTGTCACTCGTCTGTGTGGTGCGCACTCGGTGCCGCAGCACTGGGGCGATCTTGGCCTCAACCAGGGAGATTGGGCGCGACGCAGCATTCAGCGTTTTGGCCGTAATTCGGCATCAGGTACCTGGGGCTTCTTCAAACAGCAGGCGCTGTGTAAAGGGGATTTCCGCTCGGACGTCGCGGAGTTTCCCGGCTCGGCGGCGGTGGTGCAGGCCGTCGCGGCAACACCCAACAGCATTGGTTATGCCAGTTTTGGTTTTCACTTAAGCGGCGTGAAGATGGTGCCCATCGTCACTGCCAGCGGCGATAGCGTGATGCCGGACGCCGAAACCATTCGCAGCGGCCGCTATCCGTGGTCGCGTCCGCTCTATATTTACGTCAATAAAGCGCCGGGCAAACCGCTGCCGCCGCTGGTGAATGCGTTCCTGCATCAGGTGTTATCACCTGAAGGGCAGCGCCGGGTAACTGAAGCCGGTTATTTGCCACTTTCCGAAAGCCAGATGGCCCAGGCACGTGCCGCC
Source organism: Pantoea sp. ME81 (assembly GCF_903970985.1). Classification (NCBI taxonomy): domain Bacteria; kingdom Pseudomonadati; phylum Pseudomonadota; class Gammaproteobacteria; order Enterobacterales; family Erwiniaceae; genus Pantoea; species Pantoea sp. ME81. Next base: position 19,943 of record NZ_CAJCKS010000028.1, read on the forward strand.
ATTGAGTAAAATGGAAGAACGAACATCCGATCATGAATTTTATTCATGTCACCTGAATTTTCTTCCATTGCCCAATTTGTTTCAGCATGTCACTCTTTCTGGACATATAGCCATCCAGATGGCTATAAATAACCAGATGAAATTATACCCTGACGCAATTATGCGTTTAGCCAGGAGTGAACATGCCACAACAACAACCGTTCCGTGCCGATACCGTCGGCAGTTTTCTGCGTCCTGCGGCGATCAAGCAAGCGCGCGTGCAGTTTGCCAATGGCGAGATCACGGCTGAGCAGCTGCGTCAGGTAGAAGATAAAGAAATACGCCATGTGGTCGAGCAGCAGCGCGCTAACGGCCTGCAAGTGGTCACCGACGGCGAGTTCCGTCGCGCCTGGTGGCACTTTGACTTCTTTGGCGATCTGCAAGGCGTTGAGTTATTTGAAGCGGAGCAGGGCATCCAGTTCAACGGCGTGCAAACCAAAGCGCACGGCGTGAAAGTCACCGGCAAGGTGGCCTTTAATCCACATCACCCGATGCTGGATCACTTCCGCTTCCTGAAAAGCATTGCGGGCGACGCCGTGGCGAAAATGACCATCCCAAGCCCAAGCGTGCTGCACTTCCGTGGTGGCCGTAAAGTGATCGATGCCACCGTCTATCCCGATCTGAAAGAGTACTTTGCTGACCTGGCGCAGACATACAAAGATGCGATCGCGGCTTTCTACGCGGCGGGCTGCCGTTTTCTGCAGCTGGATGACACTGTTTGGGCTTACCTGTGCTCTTCGGATCAGCAGCAGCAGATCCGTGAGCGCGGTGAAGATCCGCAGAAACTGGCGCGTATTTACGCTGAGGTGCTGAACAAAGCGCTGGAAGATAAACCGGCTGACCTGACCATTGGTCTGCATGTGTGCCGCGGCAACTTCCGCTCAACCTGGATTTCCGAAGGCGGCTATGAGCCGGTGGCCGAGATTCTGTTTGGTCAGGTGAATATTGATGCTTACTTCCTCGAATATGACAACGAGCGTTCCGGTGGTTTTGAGCCGCTGCGCTTTATCAAACCCGGCCATCAGCAAGTGGTATTGGGTCTGATCACGACTAAGAACGGTGAACTGGAAGATCCGGAGCAGGTGAAAGCGCGCCTGCAGGAAGCTTCTCAGTTTGTGAGCCTGAACCAGATTTGCCTCAGCCCACAATGTGGCTTTGCCTCGACAGAAGAGGGCAACAGCCTGACGGAAGCGCAGCAGTGGCAGAAGATTCGTCTGGTGGTCGATATCGCCAATCAGGTGTGGTGATGCTGTAAACTTGTGCAAACAGGCGCGTAAATCGCGCCTTTTGTGCATTTAAGAGCCCGGTTTTGCGAGGAGATCTCCCGTGATGCGGAAACTTTAAGCAAATCATCTGAGGTGTTTTCACGCTATTCCCCGCTGATACACTGCTTTGTGTCACTTTATTGTTATATCCTTCTGGTTTTCCGATCCCGTATTGCCTTTCTTCGCTATAAACGTTTTAATTTGCGCCGTTGTCGATTTATCCCTCTGCGAACAGAAGAAAAGTAGATTAAATCACCTGCGCTTTAACGATTAGGCCCGCATAACGCTCTGAATTCATCAGATAAGCCTTTGTTTTTGTGCATGCAGAGGACAACACGCACTCAACTTCCACCGCAACATCAGCTACAGGCAGTACAGAAGTTTATGACACATCGTTTAACCTCCAAGGATATCCTGGCGCTGGGCTTCATGACGTTTGCCCTGTTCGTAGGCGCAGGAAACATTATCTTTCCACCGATGGTGGGGATTCAGTCTGGCGAACACGTCTGGGTTGCCGCTTTCGGCTTTCTGATTACGGCCGTTGGCTTGCCGGTGATGACCGTTATCGCCCTGGCGCGCGTGGGCGGCGGCATTGATGCCCTCAGCTCGCCAATTGGTAAAGCCGCAGGTCTGCTGCTGGCAACGGTTTGCTATCTGGCAGTGGGCCCACTGTTCGCCACGCCGCGTACGGCGACCGTGTCGTTTGAAGTGGGGATTGCTCCGCTGACCGGTGATGGCGCGCTGCCGCTGTTTATCTACAGCCTGATTTATTTTGCGCTGGTGATTGGCATTTCCCTGTATCCTGGCAAATTGCTGGACACCGTCGGCCACTTCCTCGCTCCGCTGAAAATCGTGGCGCTGACCATTCTCGGTCTGGCAGCACTGCTGTGGCCGGCCGGTGGTATCGCGCCTGCTACGGCTGATTACCAGCGTGCGGCCTTCTCCAGCGGCTTCGTTAACGGCTATCTGACCATGGATACGCTGGGTGCGCTGGTGTTTGGTATTGTTATCGTCAATGCGGCACGTTCTCGCGGCGTTGAAGATGCGAAACTGCTGACCCGTTACACCATGCTGGCGGGCGTGATTGCCGGTGTTGGCTTGACGCTGGTGTACCTGAGCCTGTTCAAACTCGGTTCTGGCAGTGCTGGCCTGGTTGATCAGAATGCCAATGGTGCAGCGATTCTGCATGCGTATGTGCAGCAGACCTTTGGCGGCATGGGCAGCTTCTTCCTGGCAGCACTGATCTTCGTGGCCTGCATGGTGACGGCGGTTGGCCTGACCTGCGCCTGTGCGGAATTCTTTGCGCAATACCTGCCGTTGTCGTATAAAGCGCTGGTGTTTATTCTGGGTCTGTTCTCCATGGTGGTGTCGAATCTCGGCCTGAGCCACCTGATTCAGATCTCGATTCCGGTGCTGACGGCGATTTATCCACCGTGCATCGTGCTGGTGGTGCTGAGCTTCACCCTGAAATGGTGGAATAAGAGCGCGCGTATTATCGCGCCAACCATGCTGGTGAGCCTGCTGTTTGGCATCGTTGATGCCATCAAAACCACCAATTTTAAAGATGTGCTGCCGCTGTTCAGCCAGCACCTGCCGCTGGCCGATCAGGGACTTTCCTGGTTGCCGCCATCGCTGGTGATGCTGGTGATTGCCGCGGTGGTCGATCGGGCAAAAGGACGCGAACAGGTCGCTGCCCACTCGTAATCGACATTGCTGTTAATTTCAACCACGGGCTTGCCCGTGGTTTTTTCATTTACAAGGTATTGGTGTTATGCAAGAAACCAACAAGCTCAAACGCGGACTGAGCACGCGCCACATCCGTTTTATGGCGCTGGGATCGGCAATCGGTACCGGGCTGTTTTACGGCTCGGCGGATGCGATCAAAATGGCAGGCCCCAGCGTGCTGCTGGCGTACATCATCGGCGGTGCGGTGGCGTACATCATCATGCGTGCCTTGGGTGAGATGTCAGTGAATAACCCGCAGGCCAGCTCGTTTTCGCGCTACGCGCAGGACTATCTGGGGCCGTTAGCAGGTTACATCACCGGCTGGACCTACTGTTTTGAAATCCTGATTGTGGCGATTGCCGACGTGACGGCTTTTGGTATCTACATGGGTGTGTGGTTCCCGGAAGTACCGCACTGGATTTGGGTGCTGTCGGTGGTGCTGATTATCGGTGCCATTAACCTGATGAGCGTGAAGGTGTTTGGTGAAGTCGAGTTCTGGTTCTCCTTCTTCAAAGTCGCCACCATTATCATCATGATCATCGCCGGTTTTGGCATGATTTTCTGGGGCATCGGCAACGGCGGTCAGCCTACGGGTATCCATAACCTGTGGACCAACGGCGGCTTCTTCGCTCACGGCATTGTCGGCATGCTGCTGTCACTGCAGATGGTGATGTTTGCCTATGGCGGTATTGAGATTATCGGGATTACCGCCGGTGAAGCGGAAGAGCCTGAGAAGTCAATCCCACGCGCCATCAACTCGGTTCCGCTGCGCATTCTGGTGTTCTATGTCGGCACGCTGTTTGTCATCATGTCGATCTATCCGTGGAACCAGGTTGGCACCTCCGGCAGTCCTTTTGTGCTGACTTTCCAGCATCTGGGCATTGCAGCGGCGGCATCGATTCTTAACTTTGTGGTATTGACGGCGTCACTGTCGGCGATCAACAGCGATGTGTTTGGCGTAGGGCGTATGTTGCACGGCATGGCGCAGCAGGGCCATGCGCCGAAGATGTTCCAGAAGGTCTCGGATCGCGGAATTCCGTGGGTCACTGTGCTGGTGATGATGGTGGCGATGCTTATCGCCGTGTATCTCAACTACCTGATGCCGGAAAAAGTGTTCCTGGTGATCGCCTCGCTGGCGACCTTCGCCACGGTGTGGGTGTGGATCATGATTCTGCTGTCGCAAATCGCGTTTCGCCGCAAAATTGGCAAAGAGCAGGCGGGTAAATTGCAATTCGCCTTGCCTGGCGGCAGCAAAACTGCCTGGTTTGGCGTGGCTTTCCTGGTGTTCATCATTGCCTTGATCGGTTATTTCCCTGACACGCGCGTGTCGCTGTATGTTGGCTTCGCGTGGATTGTGCTGCTGTTGCTGGCCTGGCCGCTGGCGAAAAAGCGGAAAGCCTGATCATTCTGATGCGCATCACGGGTGGAATGTTTGCCCGTTATGCGTGGAAGGATAGGTAGTGTTCAGGGCGGGAGAGATTCCCGCCCTGAGCTTTTAAGTATGATGAAAAGCGCAGGCCGAAGCACGACTACCAGTTGCTACCCAACGCAATCTCTCCGCCCGCCGGGCTCAGGTGATTGTCATCATAATAGAGCGGCAATCCTCCGCTGGTGATCAAACAACCCTGCTCATTACACAGATTCTCTCGCAGCGATAACACGCGTACGCCTTGTTGCTTATAGCGCTGCAATAATTTCTCCACGGCCTCTTCCGGGAACTGGAACAATCTGGTGCGCTCAGAGAGCAGCGGCGGAGCTTCCCACTTGCTCAGCCAGGCGCTCAGTTCGCGACGAATCGGAATGTTACGGTTATTGCTGTAGCGCAGCGGGTCAACGTCCACTGAAGGCGCATCCTCTATTACCGTGACCTTTTTGCCCGCCTGAGTCAGCTGAGCCACCACGCGATCCATACCCGCTTGCAGCGCCTCAAGATTACTCTTTTCAGGATGATCGGTTTCGCGGAAACCGGCACCTGGCAACAGGCTCATACCCGATGCCCAATAGGCGCTGATTACCACTTCGTCCACCTTGTCGCTCAGCACCATCTTCAGCACTTCCTGATTAAAGGTGATGCATTGTTGCGCATGATGTGGCATTTGGCTCACCACGCGTGTGGCACCAATCAGGAACGGACAGGAGGCTTTGGTGAGTTGATACAGCGGTTTATGCTGACGTTGTGCATAGCCCGACACCGAAGCACGCAGTGCGGCAGCGTGACTGTCGCCAATTAAGGCGATACCGGGGCGATCGGTGTTTGGATGACACTCCTCATGCCCGGAGGGCAGGTTTGCCCCGTAATCAAGCAAGCACGGATTACGCTGCGCCGAAATTTTCCAGCTGTCCGCATTCACGACGAGTTCACTAACCCGCGATTTCATGCCCCCGGTTTGCCACAACAGCAGCATCGCACCCGCCGCAATCAGGGATGAGGCACAGTAGCCGGGGATCACCCAACGCGTGCCCATGCGCGTCTGGCGGAAGGGTTGCTCGACAAAGCGCCACGAAAACCAGGCCAGACCCAGCGCTGCGCCGCAAATCATCAAACCTTGCCAGACGGAAAGGGGGTGATCGCTACAGATGCGCGCCAGACTTAGCAGCGGCCAGTGCCACAGGTACCAGGAATAAGAGATCTTGCCGATAAAGCGCATCAGCGGATTTTCTAACAGTAACTGGTTAAGCTCGCTGCGCGCACCGATCATCAGGCAACCCGCCAGTACGGGAATGATCGCCAACCAGCCCGGAAATTGGCTATGGCTACTAAGCAACAGGCTGGCGGCGATGATCATCACCCAGCCCAGCAGATTGAGCAGGCTGGCCGCTCGGCCGGTGAGGGGGTGTGGTTTCCACAGCGCCAGCAGCACACCGGCACCGAGTTCCCAGGCGCGGGTTGGCAACAGATAAAAGGCATGGGTGGTGGCAAACGGTGTGATCCCGATACAGGCCACCAAAGAGATCACACTCAGTATCAGTACCACAGAGCGCATCGAACGTTTGAGTCGTACGGCCAAAAGCAGAATGAATGGCAGCACAATATAGAACTGTTCTTCTATTCCCAATGACCAGGTCATGAGCAGGGGATTTAAATCGGAATCGGTACTGAAATAGTCACCGCTCTTGAGTAGCAGCATATTGGGTACGGCGATAAATACCGCCAGGCTGTATTTGGCCAGCTGGCTGAACTCTAGCGGTGAGAGCAGGATGAAGCCCAGTAGCAGCAATATCGTCATCATGAAAAATAACGCGGGAGCGATACGTTTAATGCGGCGTAAATAGAATTGATAAAATGAGAAGCGACCCTCGGATATTTCCTTGCTGATAATACCGCCGATCAGAAAGCCGGAAATAACAAAGAAGAGGTCGACACCAATAAAGCCACCCTGCAGCGAGGTGACGCCGGAGTGAAAGAGTACCACCAGAATGATGGCGACGGCGCGCAGGCCGTCAATATCCGCCCGATAACGGTGAGAGGCATTCGCAGTCATAATTTAACCCAGAAGTTAGGATAAGAATGGTTATGCGTTCCAGAAAAAATAAATCGGCGCATCCTGTCGCCGAAAAAAGTTACAAAGGAGAAAAATGGGTATTACAAGGGATGATTGACGCTGACAGAATACGCGCTTTTAGCCGCTAAATATCAGGGCGGAAGAAAATTAGAATAATCGCAGATTAAGGTGCTGTTTGTATTTACACCGCTGAAGCATAAATAGCGAAAAGATAAGCCCGGATTATCCTTCAGGCTTATCTTTCATGATGTGGTGAATCGGCTACAGGCTGATATGCGCGGGTAACAGTGCTTTGAGCTGAGGGTAGATAACGCTATTGGCGAGCAGCACAGGATTGCCCTGCTGCAGACCGTTGTGACCAAGGTAATCATTGGTTATGCCGCCGGCCTCACGCATCAATACAATACCGGGTAAACCGTCCCACGGATTCATATGCGCTTCGTAATAACCAATTAAACGACCAGCGGCGGCCCAGGCACTCATTAATGCGCCAGAGCCATTACGGATGAACATCCCGCCCTGTGACAGCAAGCCACCAATAAAGGCTGTCAGCGGCTCTACCGGCTGACTGTTCGAACTGCTGATGCCGAGCACGCCCTGATTGAGATGCTGAGCGCTGTGCACCTGAATGCGCTTTTCATTGACCCAGGCACCTTTACCGCGACAGGCATGGAAGGTTTCATGATGGTTGGGATCGCAGACCACGCCAATTACCGGCTCATTTTCACAGACAATCGCCAGCGACACGCACCAGTTATGCAATCCATTCAGGAAGTTACTGGTGCCATCAATCGGGTCAATCACCCAGACAAAGCGCGCACCTGTAGTTTCACCACCGCTCTCTTCACCCAGCACAGCATCATCGGGAAAGCGTTCGTAAATCAGGTGCTTGACCAATTCTTCAACGTTGCGGTCGGCTTCGCTAACCACATCCTGTAAATCCTTTTTATGCTCAATCACCAGTTGATGACGCTGCTGATACCAGGATAAAGCGCGGCTGGCTGCAGTTTTAGCGACATCACAGGCAAAGTGATAACGCGCGTCAAGTTCGGTTAGCGTAGCTGATGACATCTTTCCCTCTTATCATTTTCTGGCAAACGAAGTGACAAAAAACGCCGAAAAAGGCGACCTGGCGGTGTGACCTACTTAACAAAAGTTAAGAAAGGTTTCATTAAGCCGCAGATGACTGCGGCTGGCAAGAGGCGGAAATGCTGGGATTGTGAAAAAAAGCGGGTTTAGAGTTGCTGGTGGCGCGCAGCGTCCATCAGGCGCGGATAGAACTGGAAGAACAGCGGTTCAAGTTGCTGATAATGATCGACAAAATCCTGATAGGAGTCGCGCAGTGCTGCCAGACGCGGGCGGCGATGTGCCATACCGCTCAATACGCGGGCCAGCCGCGTTGGTTCGGCATAGTGCTCAAACCAGCGCTCGCGCCACATCACCGAATTGAGTTCGATGAATCCTTCTGGCGTGCCGGGCAGTTGCGGCATGATTTCACGCTCGGCTGCCGCCGTGAACGCGGCCAGCGATTGGGAAGGGTGCAGCTGGTCCCAGTGCAGCGCGAGGAAGTGATCCCAGATGACATCCAACGTGATGGGCGCAACGCGACGAGTTTCAGCGCGAAAGAATTGCCGCGCTTCACGCACTTCCGGCAGGTTATCCGTCAAAACATCCAGTCGGCGATGCATAGCGATGCCCGCCACAACCGGTTCCGGCCATTGCGATTGCACATTGCCGCGCACGAAGTCGGCCATCAGATTGCCCAGCAGGGAGCTGTCTGCCAGCTGTGCGAGGTGAAGGTGAGCGAGAAAGTTCATGGCGCATTATAGGCAGAATCACAGATATGCAGCCAGTTGTTCAGAATTTGCCGCTTTTCCGCTAAACTATGCCGCCTGTTTTTTGAGTCCTGAAAGAAGTGATGCATGCGTGTAGCCGATTTTGCTTTTGAGTTGCCAGAATCTTTGATCGCCCACTATCCGCAGGCGCAGCGCAGCGGTTGCCGCTTGCTGGCGCTGGATGGCCCAAGTGGGGCGTTAAGCCATGAAGTGTTTACCGACGTACTGGATAAACTCAATCCGGGCGACCTGCTGGTGTTTAACAATACCCGCGTTATTCCGGCGCGTGTCTTCGGCCGAAAAGCCAGTGGCGGCAAAATCGAGATGCTGGTAGAGCGCATGGTGGATGACAAACGCGTGCTGGCGCACGTGCGTGCCTCAAAAGCGCCGAAGCCGGGTGCAGAGCTGCTGCTGGGCGATGACGAAAGCGTCAAAGCCACCATGGTCGCGCGCCACGATACGCTGTTTGAAATCGAATTTGCCGATGACCGCGCAGTGCTGGATATCCTTAACAGCGTCGGTCATATGCCGCTGCCGCCGTATATTGATCGTCCGGACGAAGAAGCGGATCGCGAACTTTATCAAACCGTTTACAGTGCGCGTCCGGGTGCGGTAGCCGCACCGACCGCCGGTTTGCATTTTGATGAACCGTTGCTGGACGCGCTGCGCGCGAAAGGCATCGAAATGGCATTTGTCACGCTGCACGTTGGCGCAGGTACCTTCCAGCCGGTGCGCGTCGAGAACATCAATGACCACATCATGCACTCTGAGTATGCCGAAGTGCCGCAGGATGTGGTGGATGCGGTGCTGGCGTGTAAAGCGCGTGGCAACAAAGTGGTCGCGGTGGGCACCACCTCCGTGCGTTCTCTGGAGAGCGCGGCGCAGGCGGCTCAGGATGCGCTGATTGCACCCTTCTTCGACGACACGCAGATCTTCATCTATCCGGGCTATCACTATCAGGTGATTGATGCGCTGATCACCAACTTCCATCTGCCGGAATCGACGCTGATTATGCTGGTGTCAGCATTTGCCGGTTACAAAAATACCATGGCGGCTTACCAAAGCGCGGTGGCAGAGCAGTACCGTTTCTTTAGCTACGGGGATGCCATGTACATCACCCGTAATCCACAGGCTCCTGACGAAGTGGTTGGAGCTTAATAATCAGACTGTTTCTCTGATTATCTAATGAGGTCAATGTGAAATTTGAATTAGATACCACCGACGGGCGCGCGCGCCGTGGCCGTTTGGTGTTCGATCGTGGTGTGGTGGAAACCCCGGCATTCATGCCTGTGGGCACCTACGGCACCGTAAAGGGCATGACGCCGGAAGAAGTGAAAGACACCGGTGCGCAGATCCTGCTCGGTAATACCTTCCACCTGTGGCTGCGCCCGGGCCAGGAGATCATGAAACTGCACGGTGACCTGCACGATTTCATGAACTGGCAGGGACCGATCCTCACTGACTCCGGCGGCTTCCAGGTGTTCAGCCTTGGCGACATCCGTAAGATCACCGAAGCGGGCGTGCATTTCCGTAACCCGATCAACGGCGACCCGATTTTCCTCGATCCGGAAAAATCGATGGAAATTCAGTACGACCTCGGTTCAGACGTGGTGATGATTTTCGACGAGTGTACGCCGTATCCAGCTGACTGGGATTACGCCAAACGTTCGATGGAGATGTCACTGCGCTGGGCGCAACGCAGCCGCGATCGCTTTGATTCGCTTGGCAATAAAAACGCGCTGTTTGGCATTATTCAGGGCGGTGTTTACGAAGATTTACGAGATGTCTCGGTTAAAGGTCTGGTAGATATCGGCTTTGATGGGTACGCTGTGGGCGGCCTGGCGGTGGGTGAACCTAAAGAGGACATGCACCGTATCCTGGAACACGTCTGTCCGCAAATTCCGCAAGATAAACCGCGTTATTTGATGGGCGTCGGCAAGCCAGAAGATCTGGTGGAAGGCGTTCGCCGCGGTATCGATATGTTTGACTGCGTCATGCCAACGCGTAATGCGCGTAATGGTCACCTGTTTGTGACCGATGGCGTGGTGAAAATCCGTAACGCCAGGTATAAAGATGACACGACAACGCTGGATGCGGAGTGTGATTGTTACACCTGTCGCAATTATAGCCGCGCCTACTTGTATCATCTTGATCGTTGTAACGAAATACTGGGCGCACGTCTGAATACGATTCACAATCTGCGCTATTACCAGCGTCTGATGGCGGGTTTACGTAAGGCCATCGAAGAGGGTAAATTAGAGCACTTTGTTAGCGAGTTCTACCAACGGACGGGTAAAGCGGTTCCACCGTTAAACGTCTGATAATTCTATCAATGAGGGAAATTTAATGAGCTTTTTCATTTCTGACGCCGTTGCCGCAGCAGGCGCTCCGTCTCAGGGAAGTCCTTATTCTCTGGTGATCATGCTGGTGGTGTTTGGTCTGATCTTCTATTTCATGATTCTGCGCCCGCAGCAGAAACGTTCTAAAGATCACAAGAAGCTGATGGATTCCATCTCTAAAGGTGATGAAGTGTTGACCAGCGGTGGCCTGGTAGGTCGTGTGACCAAAGTGGCTGACAACGGCTACGTTTCTATCGCCCTGAACGACACCACTGAAGTAGTTGTAAAACGTGATTTCGTGGCCGCCGTTCTGCCGAAAGGTACTATGAAGGCGCTGTAATTTTTTCTTCCCGAAGGGAACTGCCGTGTTAAACCGTTATCCTTTGTGGAAGTACATCATGCTGGTCGTCGTGATTCTCGTCGGCCTGCTCTATGCGCTTCCTAACCTTTATGGAGAGGATCCGGCCGTTCAGATCACTGGTGCGCGCGGTGGCGCCGCCAGTGAACAGACGTTGGATCAGGTCCAGACTTTATTAAAACAAGATAATATCCAGAGCAAATCCCTCGCTCTGGAAAATGGCGCCATTCTGGCCCGTTTTGACAATCAGGATGCACAGCTGCGCGCGCGTGATGCCATCACTACCGCGTTGGGCGACAACTATGTTGTGGCACTCAACCTCGCGCCGGCAACCCCGCGCTGGCTGACCATGCTGGCTGCACAGCCGATGAAACTCGGTCTTGATCTGCGTGGCGGCGTACACTTCCTGATGGAAGTGGATATGGATACCGCTCTGGGCAAGCTGCAAGAGCAGAATGCCGATGGCCTGCGCAGTGACCTGCGCGACAAAAGCATCCCGTATACCAACGTCAATAAAATCGCTAACTACGGTGTAGAAGTGCGTTTCCGCGACGGCGCCAGCCGTGATGCGGCGATCAGCTACCTGTCACCGCGTCATCGCGATCTGGTGATCTCCAGCGTCGGCAGCGATACGCTGCGTGCGGTGATGACCGATGCGCGTCTGAGCGAAGCCCGTGAGTATGCGGTTCAGCAGAACATCAATATCTTGCGTAACCGTGTGAACCAGCTTGGCGTTGCCGAGCCACTGGTGCAGCGTCAGGGTTCTGACCGCATCGTGGTGGAACTGCCGGGTATTCAGGACACGGCGCGTGCCAAAGAGATTCTGGGTGCCACTGCGACCCTGGAATTCCGTCTGGTAAACACCACCGTTGATCCAACTGCCGCGGCGAGTGGCCGTGTGCCGGGTGATTCGGAAGTGAAAGAGACGCGTGAAGGCCAGCCAGTGGTGCTGTACAAGCGTGTGATTCTGACCGGTGACCATATTACCGATTCGACGTCCAGCATGGACGAGTACAACCAGCCGCAGGTGAACATTTCACTGGATGGCGCGGGCGGTAACATGATGTCGAACTTCACCAAGGACAACATCGGTAAAGCGATGGCGACCCTGTTTGTGGAGTACAAGGACAGCGGTAAGAAAGACGCCAACGGTCGTGCAATCCTGGTGAAACAGGAACAAGTGATTAACGTGGCGAACATTCAGTCGCGCCTCGGTAACAGCTTCCGCATCACCGGTATCAACAACCCGAACGAAGCCCGTCAGCTGTCGCTGCTGCTGCGTGCCGGTGCGTTGATCGCGCCAATTCAGATTGTGGAAGAGCGTACCATTGGTCCAACGATGGGCCAGCAGAACATCACTCAGGGTCTCGAAGCCTGCTTGTGGGGTCTGATCGCGTCCATTCTGTTTATGGTGGTGTTCTATAAGAAATTTGGTTTGATTGCGACCAGCGCGCTGCTGTGCAACCTGGTGCTGATTGTCGGCATCATGTCACTGCTGCCGGGTGCGACCCTCACCATGCCGGGGATTGCCGGTATCGTGTTGACGCTGGCGGTTGCTGTCGATGCCAACGTGTTGATTAACGAACGTATTAAAGAAGAACTGCGTAACGGACGCTCGGTACAGCAGGCGATTCATGAGGGCTACAAAGGCGCCTTCTCCAGTATCGTCGACGCCAACGTCACCACGCTGATCAAAGTTATCATTCTTTATGCGGTCGGTACCGGCTCCATTAAAGGCTTTGCGATCACCACCGCTATCGGTATCGCGACTTCAATGTTCACCGCTATCGTCGGCACCCGTGCCATCGTTAACCTGGTTTACGGCGGCAAACGCATCAACAAGCTGTCCATCTGAGGAGTGCGTTGTGGCACAGGAATATAGTATTGAGCAGCTGAACCACGGGCGTAAGGTCGTCGACTTTATGCGCTGGGATACGCTGGCATTCATCATCTCCGGTCTGCTGATTGTGGCGTCTATCGCCATTATCGGTGTGCGAGGCTTCAACTGGGGCCTCGACTTTACCGGCGGAACGGTGATTGAGATTAACCTGGAAAAACCGGCCGATCTGGACGCACTGCGTGAAGGTTTGGTGAAAGCGGGCTTCCAGGAGCCGCTGGTGCAGAACTTTGGCAGCAGCCGCGACGTGATGGTGCGTATGCCGCCAGCCACCGGTGCAGCAGGTCAGGAGCTCGGCAACAAAGTCGTGACCTCCATCAATGAGACGACGCAGCAGAACGCGACCGTGAAGCGCATTGAGTTCGTCGGCCCAAGCGTGGGTAGCGATCTGGCGCAAGCCGGTGCGATGGCGCTGCTGTCGGCACTGATTGCGATTCTGATCTATATCGGCTTCCGCTTTGAGTGGCGTCTTGCGCTGGGTACCGTGCTGGCACTGGCGCATGACGTCATCATCACCTGCGGCATTCTGGCGTTGTCACACATCGAGATCGACCTGACGATTGTCGCGTCACTGATGTCGGTGATTGGTTACTCGCTTAACGATAAAATCGTGGTTTCCGACCGTATTCGTGAGAACTTCCGCAAGATCCGTCGCGGCTCCTCTTACGACATCACCAACGTGTCGCTGACCCAAACGTTGAGCCGTACCCTGATCACCTCGCTGACCACGCTGGCGATGATTCTGATTCTGTTCATCTTTGGTGGTGCGCTGCTGAAAGGCTTCTCGCTGACCATGCTGATCGGTGTCACCATCGGTACCGTTTCATCTATCTATGTTTCTTCTGCTCTGGCATTGAAACTGGGTATGAAGCGTGAACACATGCTGGTGCAGAAAGTGGAGAAAGAGGGCGCAGATCAGCCTTCGATCCTGCCTTAATTCTGCTGATGAAATGAAACGGGCTGCCTAAGGGCAGCCCGTTTTTTTATGCCTGCTGATCAGGGCGCGGTTTTGGTGGCTGCTGTGCTCTGCACATCATGCACGCGCACAAAGCCGAGTTGCTCCGGCGTCAGTCCGCTCAGGCGCAGCGGCACTGTGACAGAACTTCGCGGCGTTAAACTGGCTTCAACCTGAATAGTCTGGCTCAGACTCTCCGCATTCAGCGGTTTGCCACTGGCTGGATCCAGCTCACCCCATACCACGGTGGCGCTCAGCGCGGGGATCGGCTGGTCATCGGTGGAACGGATATTCAGGTTGGCGCGACTACCACTGGCTTCCCCCTCGACGCGAGACAGTGACAGGCGCAATTTGCCCACCTGCGTCTGTAACTCGACGGGAGTGTTGGCTTGCGGCAACAGCCATGCCCCCTGGGTCGATTGCCCATTGAGTTGACCCTGAGTTTCCAGCGCCGTTGCCTGATTGGTGAGCTTGCGCATCTGCTGGTTAAGCTGGCTGACTTCCTGATGTAACTCTTTGACCTGCGGTGAAGTCGGCGTTGAACTACAACCACTGAGCACCAGCAGCGAAAGTGCGGCGGGCGCCCAAAACGTCCTGATCGTCATGCATTGTCCTTTCTGTTATTTCGGAATACGTAATACCTGGCCGGGGTAGATCTTATCAGGATGCGTCAGCATTGGCTTGTTTGCTTCGAAAATCTTGTTGTATTCATTGGGATTCCCGTAGAGCTGTTTGGAAATCGCACTCAGGGTGTCGCCTTTTTTCACCGTGTAGAATTCCGCTTCTGGTGCACTGTCGGTCACGGTGACCTTGTCATCGACCTTGGTAATCCCTGCCACGTTGCCGGCGGCCACCAGGATTTTCTCTTTCAGCTCCTGTGAAATGCCATCACCGCTCACGGTAACGGTGTCGCCTTGCACATCGACTTTGACTTTATCGCTGTCAGGTAAGCCGAGTTGATTAATATGATCCTGTAGTTTTTTGCTGGGATCGTCAGCGCCGGTGACGGCATCCCATAACTTTTCACCTGCTTCTTTCACGAAATTGAACAGACCCATGTGACCTCCTGCAAATGTGCCGGATTGGCTGTTTAAGCTTAGTGGCTTTTCATGTTTACAGAGCGTGACATCCTGCGTCTGTGAGCCGGGCGGTGATTCGGTCGCGTGTATTCAGTTGCTTTGAAGATCGCGCTACACTGTGTGGCCTATTTATCTCGCGACAGGAAACGTCATGCATTGCCCCTTCTGCTCCGCTGTGGACACCAAAGTGATTGATTCTCGCCTGGTCAGTGAAGGTTCATCGGTGCGTCGCCGCCGCCAGTGTCTGGTGTGCCATGAGCGTTTTACCACCTTTGAAGTGGCTGAGCTGGTGATGCCGCGCGTGGTGAAAAGCAACGATGTGCGTGAACCCTTTAACGAAGATAAGCTCGCCAGCGGCATGATGAAGGCGCTGGAGAAGCGCCCGGTGAGTGCCGATGCGGTGGATAACGCCGTCAACCACATTAAAACGCAACTGCGTGCCACCGGCGAACGCGAGATTCCCAGCAAGCTGGTCGGTAATCTGGTGATGGAAGAGCTGAAGAAGCTCGATAAAGTCGCCTATATCCGTTTTGCTTCTGTATACCGCAGCTTCGAAGATATCCGTGATTTTGGCGAAGAGATCGCCCGCTTACAGGACTAAGCCATGACTGACGAACGCTACATGGCGCGCGCGCTGGAACTGGCGCGTCGCGGACGTTTTACCACCACACCCAATCCTAATGTTGGCTGCGTGATTGTGCGCGACGGCGAGATTGTCGGCGAAGGCTGGCACCACCGTGCGGGCGAGCCGCATGCTGAAGTGCACGCGCTGCGCATGGCGGGTGAAAAAGCTAAAGGCGCGACGGCTTATGTCACGCTGGAACCCTGCAGCCATCATGGCCGCACGCCGCCGTGTTGCGATGCGTTAATTACTGCGGGCGTCAGTCGCGTGGTGGCGGCAATGCAGGATCCCAATCCGCAAGTGGCGGGACGCGGCTTGTATCGTCTGCAGCAGGCCGGCATTGAAGTCAGCCACGGCTTAATGATGAGCGAAGCGGAAGCATTGAATCGTGGTTTTCTGAAACGTATGCGCACTGGCTTCCCGTGGATTCAGCTCAAACTCGGCGCATCCCTTGATGGGCGCACCGCGATGGCCAGTGGCGAAAGTCAGTGGATCACCTCGGCGGCGGCAAGGCGCGATGTGCAACAATTACGTGCCCAGAGTTCGGCTATTCTTACCTCGAGTGCCACAGTGCTGGCAGACGATCCGTCATTAACCGTGCGCTGGGGCGAACTGAATGAAGATGCACGCCAGCAGCTGGATGAAGCCACGCTGCGTCAGCCGATTCGCGTGGTGATTGATAGCCAGCAGCGTGTGACGCCGCAACATCGACTGATGAGTCAGCCGGGTGAAACCTGGCTGATGCGTAGTGAAATCGATCAGCAAACCTGGCCAGACAGCGTCAGCCAGATTGCGGTACCGCTGCGCGGAGAGCAACTGGATCTGGTGGCGATGATGATGTTACTCGGCCAGCGGCAGATTAACTCGGTGTGGGTCGAAGCCGGTGCCGGTTTAGCCGGTGCGCTGTTGCAGGTTGGACTGGTCGATGAACTGATTGTCTATGTGGCACCGAAACTACTGGGCAATGCGGCACGCGGTCTGTGTGAGCTGCCTGGACTGGAACAATTGGCTGATGCGCCAGAGCTGAAGTTCAGCGATGTGCGCAGGGTTGGCGCGGACCTGCGGCTGACCCTGACGCCCGCTTAAGCACCGACTGAAAAGCCTGAGCGCGTCGCCGAAGAGTATGATAGAATCCGCCCCCTTCTGCGGGGCCATAAATCAAACACCCAAAGGATATGTATGAAAGTTATCGAAGCTCCTGTTGCCACGCCTGATGCTCACATTGCCATCGTTATTGCGCGTTTTAACAACTTCATTAATGACAGCCTGCTGGATGGCGCGGTGGATGCGCTGAAGCGTATTGGCCAGGTCAAAGCAGAAAACATCACTGTGGTTTGGGTTCCAGGCGCTTACGAACTGCCATTGGCAGCGCGCGCACTGGCGAAAGCCGGTAAGCACGACGCGATCGTGGCGCTGGGAACCGTGATCCGTGGCGGCACCGCCCACTTCGAATATGTGGCAGGTGAAGCCAGTTCTGGCATTGCCAACGTGGCGATGACCAGCGAAATTCCGGTGACTTTCGGCGTGTTAACCACCGAAAACATCGAGCAGGCGATTGAACGCGCCGGCACTAAAGCAGGTAATAAAGGCGCCGAAGCGGCCCTGACTGCACTCGAAATGATTAACGTATTGAAAGCCATCAAAGCCTGATTTTTGGAAGGGGAATTTTGTGAAACCTGCTGCTCGTCGTCGCGCCCGTGAGTGCGCTGTCCAGGCGCTTTACTCCTGGCAGCTGTCGAACAACGACATTGCCGATGTGGAATACCAGTTTCTGGCGGAACAAGACGTCAAAGACGTCGATATTAGCTATTTCCGCGAATTGCTGGCCGGTGTGGCGACTAACAGCGCGTACCTGGACGGTCTGATGAAGCCTTACCTGTCACGTCAGCTGGAAGAGCTGGGTCAGGTAGAAAAAGCCATTCTGCGTCTTTCGCTGTATGAGTTGAGCAAACGTTCTGATGTGCCTTATAAAGTGGCCATCAACGAAGGCATCGAACTGGCCAAAGTGTTTGGCGCCGAAGACAGCCACAAGTTTGTCAACGGCGTGCTGGATAAAGCAGCCCCACAAATTCGACCCAATAAAAAATAAATGCGAAAGGCCGGTTTACCGGCCTTTTTCTCATTGAGACCTGACTTATGTCCTGTGGTGAATTCGAACTGATCGCACGTTATTTTAACCGCGTTACCAGCTCCCGCCGCGATGTGGAGAAGGGAATTGGTGACGACTGTGCGTTACTGAACGTGCCCGAAAAACAGACGCTGGCCATTAGCACCGATACGCTGGTGGCGGGCGTGCACTTCCTGCGTGATATCCATCCTGCCGATCTGGGTTACAAAGCGCTGGCCGTGAATCTCAGTGATTTGGCGGCAATGGGTGCCGATCCGGCGTGGTTGACGCTGGCGATTACCTTGCCTGAAGTGAATGAAAGCTGGCTGGCCGCATTCAGCGATAGCTTATTTGAGCTGCTGGATTACTACGATATGCAGCTGATTGGCGGTGATACCACGCGCGGACCGCTGAGCCTGACGTTGGGGATTCACGGTCTGGTGCCGACAGGACGCGCATTAAAGCGTTCGGGTGCCAAACCTGGCGACTGGATCTTTGTTACCGGTACGCTGGGTGACAGCGCGGCGGGCCTGTCGCTGCTACAACATCGTCATCGCCTGAACGATCCGGCTGTCCATGAAGTGTTGATCAAGCGCCATCTGCGCCCGATGCCACGCGTGTTGCAGGGCCAGGCGCTGCGCAATCTGGCGACCTCGGCGATCGATATCTCCGATGGTTTGATTGCCGATCTCGGCCATATTCTCACGGCGAGCCGCGTTGGTGCGCGCCTCAATCTGGAAGCGTTGCCGCTGTCTGCTGCGTTGCGCGATCATTTTGAGCCGGAACAGGTGCTGACCTGGGCGTTAAGTGGCGGCGAAGATTATGAGCTGTGCTTTACCGTGCCGGAAGTCAATCGTGGTGCGCTGGACGTGGCGCTGGGTCATCTTGGTGTGCCTTATACCTGCATCGGGCAGATTGCGCCTGAAGCCGACGGGTTGACGCTGCTGGAAAATGGCAAGCCACGTCGTTTTAATCACAAGGGATTTGATCACTTTAATGCGAAGTAAAGATGTAGCGAAAAGCCGCCTGCGCCTGAGCAATCCCTGGCATCTGTTGGCAACCGGTTTTGGCAGTGGCCTGAGCCCGATCATGCCAGGCACCGCCGGTTCGATTGCCGCGATTCCCTTTTGGTGGTTGATGACCTTTCTGCCGTTGCAGATTTACTCGCTGCTGGTGCTGATTGGCATTAGCGTGGGCGTTTATCTGTGCCATCGCACGGCGAAAGACATGGGTGTGCACGACCACGGCAGCATCGTCTGGGATGAGTTTATCGGCATGTGGATTACGCTGATGGCGATCCCAGCAATGAGCTGGCAATGGGTGCTGGCCGCGTTTGTCATCTTCCGCATCTTCGATATGTGGAAACCCTGGCCGATTCGCTGGTTCGATCAGAACGTGCATGGCGGCATGGGCATTATGGTCGATGACATTATCGCGGGCGTGATATCAGCGGCAATTTTGTATGGATTGGGGCTGGTGCTTTAATTCGGCAGGTGCGCCTAACTCACGTGCCCTCTGTCACAACGCGTACGAAAGCTTCAGAACAGGCTGGTGCCGTTCAGGGGCTGGCAATACGCAGCGCTGAACGTAATGAGTCTACCAGGATAGCCCGCAGGACGCGGGCTGTTAAATCATTACTCGAATCCCACCACCGGATGCGGTTGATAAACCGTTTCCAGCTCGGCGATATCCGTTGAACTCAGCTCCACATCCACTGCTTTAACCAACTCTGCAAACTGCTGCTCGCGCGATGCACCGATAATCGGGGCTGTGACCACCGGTTTATGCAGCAGCCACGCCAGTGCCACCTGTGCACGCGTCACGCCTTTATCGGCGGCAATGGTCGCCAGACGCTCTGCAATCGCCGCATCGTTCTCTTCGGTGCCGGTATAGAGTTTTTCCATCACGTTATCCGATACCGAACGCGCCGTGGTTTCGCCCCATGGACGCGTCAGCTTGCCGCGCGCCAGCGGGCTCCACGGCAGCACCGCGATACCTTCACGTTCACACAGCGGGTGCATCTCGTTCTCTTCTTCACGCTGAATCAGGTTGTACTGATCCTGCATACTGACAAAACGTGCCCAGCCATTCTGCTTTTGCAGATCCAGCGCCTGAGCGAACTGTGCAGCATGCATCGAAGAAGCGCCGATGTAGCGCGCTTTACCCGATTTCACCACCTCATTCAGCGCCTCAAGCGTCTCTTCGATCGGCGTGTCGTAATCCCAGCGGTGAATCTGCAGCAGGTCGACATACTCCATGCCGAGACGCGTCAGGCTATCGTCGATGGATTGCAGAATGTTCTTGCGTGACAGCCCCTGAGAAAGGTTGCTGAGCGGGAAATACACCTTGGTGGCGACAACAACCTGATCGCGCTGGGCGAAATCTTTCAGCGCACGTCCGATAATCTCTTCACTGCTGCCATCGGAGTAGCTGTTGGCGGTGTCGAAAAAGTTAATGCCCGCGTCCAGCGCTTGCTTGATCAGCGGTCGACTGCTCTCTTCGGGCAGGGTCCATGCGTGATTACCGCGCATCGGATCGCCGTAAGTCATGCAGCCTAAACAGAGACGCGAAACCTGTAAGTCGGTTTGGCCTAAACAAATTGTTTTCATGGGAGCTCCTGCTCTTATGCGTTAGGAATGCCCTAAGCATAGCAGCAGGAGCGGGGAGGGGATTACTGTGCCAGCCAGTCAGTGATTTGCTGCTGAATACCGGCGGCATCCAGCTGATAATCCTGGCGAACTTCTTCCTGCGTGCCCTGAGGAATAAATTCATCTGGCAGGCCGAGGTTCAGCACGTGCACACGCAGGCATTTCGCCATCACGTATTCGTTGACGCCGCTACCGGCTCCGCCTTTGATCGCGCCTTCTTCCAGCGTCACCAGCGAATCATGGCTGGTGGACAGTTCGGCAATCAAGGCTTCATCCAGGGGCTTCACAAAACGCATATCTACCAGCGTGGCGTTCAGCGCTTCAGCGGCAGCCTGTGCTTCAGGCAACAGCGTGCCGAAGTTGAGGATCGCCAGCTTTTCACCACGGCGCTTCACAATGCCTTTGCCCAGCGGCAGGCTGGCCAACGGCTCCAGCTTAGCACCAGTGCCCGTGCCGCGCGGATAGCGCACTGCACTTGGCCCCGCCTGATAGTGATAGCCGGTGTAAAGCATCTGGCGACATTCGTTCTCATCGCTTGGCGTCATGATCACCATTTCGGGCACACAGCGCAGGAAGGCGATATCGAATGCGCCCTGATGCGTTTGGCCATCGGCGCCAACGATACCGCCGCGATCGATAGCGAACAGCACCGGCAGTTTCTGGATCGCCACATCGTGAATCAGCTGATCGTAAGCGCGCTGCAGGAAGGTGGAGTAAATCGCCACCACCGGCTTGTAACCGCCAATCGCCATACCTGCAGCAAAGGTCACCGCATGCTGTTCAGCAATCGCCACGTCAAAGTACTGTTGCGGATAGTCACGAGAGTAGCTGACCATGCCAGAACCTTCACGCATCGCCGGCGTCACCGCCATTAAACGCGGATCGTCCGCCGCCATTTCGCTCAGCCAGCTACCGAAAATTTTCGAGTAGCTCGGCAGGCCTGGCGCGCTTTTCGGCAGAGAACCGCTGGCCGGATCGAACTTCGGTACCGCATGCCAGGCGATGGGATCCTGCTCGGCAGGCGCGTAGCCTTTGCCCTTTTTGGTCATGATGTGCAGGAACTGCGGGCCTTTCAGGTCACGCATATTCTTCAGCGTGCTCACCAGCGTCAGCACATCGTGGCCATCAACCGGACCGATGTAATTAAAGCCCAGCTCTTCAAACAGCGTGCCCGGCACCACCATGCCTTTCAGGTGCTCTTCGGTGCGCTTCACCAGCTCTTTGATCGGAGGTAGGCCGCCCAACACACGCTTGCCGCCTTCGCGCAGCCGTGAGTAGGTTTTACCGGAGAGAATCTGGGCCAGACGATTGTTGAGTGCGCCGACGTTTTCCGAGATCGACATCTCGTTGTCGTTGAGGATCACCAGCATGTCAGGTTTGATATCGCCTGCGTGGTTCATGGCTTCAAACGCCATACCTGCGGTGATGGCGCCATCGCCAATAATACAGGCGGTACGACGCCCTTTGCCTTCACGCTCAGCGGCAACCGCCATGCCCAATCCGGCGCTGATCGAGGTCGATGAGTGACCGACGCTCAATACGTCGTATTCACTTTCGCCGCGCCACGGGAACGGATGCAGGCCATTTTTCTGGCGGATAGTGCCGATACGATCGCGGCGTCCGGTCAGAATTTTGTGCGGATAGGCCTGATGGCCAACGTCCCACACCAGATGGTCAAACGGGGTGTTATAAACATAATGCAGCGCGACTGTTAGTTCGACGACGCCCAGACCCGAAGCAAAGTGGCCGGAAGACCGGCTCACGCTATCCAGCAGATACTGACGCAGCTCGTCACACAGTACCGGAAGTTTTTCTTTCGGTAGTAAACGTAATTCCTGAACCGTGCTCGCTAATGCCAGTGTCGGGTATTTTGCAATATCAAAACTCATCAGAGACTCATTATGAAAGTTATTTATCGCGTTCAATTATGAAGCTTGCCAGTGCTTGTAATGCGGTGGTGTTGTAGGACTGCGCTGCCAGGATTTCTAACGCGCCCAGTGCTTCCTGATAAAGATCCCACGCTTTACTGCGGGCATTATCCAGTCCCATCAGCGCCGGATAAGTGCTCTTACCCAATGCCTGATCCGCGCCCTGAGTTTTGCCCAGCACCGCGGTATCGCCCACCACATCAAGAATGTCATCCTGCACCTGAAACGCCAGTCCGATGGCGTTGGCGTAGGTATCCAGGACCGGAAGTGCCGCACGGCCACGTTCACCCGCCGTCAATGCGGCAAGACGCACTGCAGCGCGAATCAAAGCGCCAGTTTTATGACGATGAATCTGCTCGAGCTGGGCGAGGTCGATTTGCTTGCCTTCTGCGGCGAGATCCAGCGCCTGGCCACCGCACATGCCTGCCACACCGCTGGCCTGAGCCAGTTCGGAGATCATCGCAATGCGATCTTGCGGGCTGACGCCGGGCATCGGCTCATCGGCCAGAATCGAAAACGCCAGGGTTTGCAACGCATCACCAGCGAGAATTGCTGTGTCTTCACCATATTTTATATGGCAGGTTGGCTGTCCGCGACGTAACGCATCGTCATCCATCGCGGGCAGATCATCATGAATCAGAGAGTAAGCATGAATGCACTCAACGGCAGCGGCCGGGGCATCCAGGCTGGCCGCATCGGCCTTTAACATCTCGCCCGTGGCGTAAACCAAAAATGGACGCAGACGCTTACCGCCTAATAGTGCCCCATATTGCATGGATTGCACCAGAGGAGAACTCTGAAAAGGAAGTGGATCTATTAAGCGTGTCAACGCCAGATTGACGCGTTCGTGATACGCGTTGAGTAATTTGGCGAAATCCATCAGTCATTTTCCGGCGTGAACGGCGCGAGCGCGGCATCTTTGTCATCGCTGAGCAGGATCTGCACGCGCTGTTCAGCCTGCTGCAGGGTTTGCTGACCGGTGCGTGCCAGCTGTACGCCGCGTTCAAATTCGTTCAGTGCTTCTTCCAGCGGCAATTCACCACTTTCCAGACGGCTGACGATTTGTTCCAGCTGCTGTAATGCGCTTTCAAAACTGGCTGGCGCTTCGGCTTTTTTCGGCATAATCAGTGTCGACTCACAGGTTAGGAATCATCTTGCAATCGGTCATGGTAGCCGACGAGGATTAATTAGCAAAATAATGAATGTGATTGCGGTTGCAGAAGCGGTCATCTGACAAAGGTGGTATACTTTTGCGCCTCGGATGCGGGCGCTTCTGCGTTACCCGTAATTATATGATTTTACCAGTTAAGTGCCGATGGTTTTAGCACTTATTTGCCCAACGAAGCTGTGTCGCCATGAAGTTTATCATTAAGCTCTTCCCTGAAATCACCATCAAAAGTCAGTCGGTGCGTCTGCGCTTTATCAAGATCCTGACCGGTAACATCCGCAATACCCTGCGTACTGTCGACGACGAAATCGCCGTGGTGCGTCACTGGGACCATATTGAAGTACGCGCTAAAAAAGAAGCACTGCGTACCGTCGTTATTGATGAACTGACGCGCATCCCCGGTATTCACCATTTACTGGAGGTTGAGGATCAGCCTTACACCGATATGCACGATATCTTCGAGCAGACGCTGGCACTGAATCGCGAGCGTCTGGAAGGGAAAAGTTTCTGCGTGCGCGTGAAGCGTCGTGGCAAACATAGCTTCAGCTCGATTGAGGTTGAGCGTTACGTGGGTGGCGGTCTCAATCAGCACATTGAGACTGCACGCGTGCAGTTGAAAAATCCCGATGTGACGGTCAATCTCGAGATCGAAGACGATCGTCTGCTGCTGATCACCGGCCGTTATGAAGGGCTGGGTGGTTTCCCCATCGGGACGCAAGAAGATGTGCTGTCGCTGATTTCAGGTGGCTTCGACTCCGGCGTTTCCAGTTATATGCTGATGCGTCGTGGTTGCCGCGTGCACTACTGCTTCTTCAACCTCGGCGGTGCCGCCCATGAAATCGGCGTCCGTCAGGTCGCGCATTATCTGTGGCAGCGTTATGGTCGTTCGCATCGCGTGCGCTTCGTGGCGATCAACTTCGAGCCGGTGGTGGGCGAGATCTTAGAGAAAGTGGACGACGGCCAGATGGGCGTCGTGCTGAAACGCATGATGGTGCGTGCAGCGTCGATGGTCGCTGAGCGCTACGGCGTTCAGGCGC
>NZ_CAJCKS010000029.1:0-44359 GCF_903970985.1 Pantoea sp. ME81
GTATCGCTGGATGCGCTACCGCGAGGTTGCTCAGCAGCCCAACACCTTGAATCAACGTGGATCGCAGCTGATCGGGATGCACCTGACCCTTGATAACACCCTTAAAGATGGGTTAGGCCATGTGCGCATAGGCGACAGCAGTTGGCGAGTGCAGGCGACAGAAGATTTGCCCGCCGGAACGCCCGTGATCGTCACCGGTGTGGTGGGTATCACGCTGCAGATTCAGCCGCGTTTCCCTTCGCCCTGATGGCAGCAGCCCGCCAGATGATTGATGATCGGGCACTCGGCACTGTCATCGCCGGGGCAGGCTTCAGCAAGTTCCAGCAGTCGCGCGCGCATTGCATGCAATTCTTCGATGTGCGCAGCGATTTCATCCGCTTTCTGCAAGGTGCGCGCTTTGACATCCGCGCTGTGGCGTGCGGGATCGTTGAACAGCGTCACCAGTTCGCGGCACTCGTCCAGCGTAAACCCGACCTGACGCGCCTGACGCAGCAGATTCAGCTCATCAATATGATGCGCGGCATAGCTGCGATAACCATTATTACTGCGCAACGGCGGCGTCACCACGCCCTTCTCTTCATAAAAACGGATCGCCTTGCTGGTTAGCCCGGTTTTTTTTGCCACATCGCTGATGTTCATCTTTTGTCTTCACCTCATGACCGCTTGACCTTCCCCTGAATGGAAGGTTTAGGCTCTATAACTAATGCAAAGTTTGCAGACAGTCAAACCTCTCGTTTAAGGAGTTTAAGATGTCACACACACAATTACTGGCGCTGGACGGTTTGTCCTGTGGCCACTGCGTCAAACGGGTGAAAGAAGCGCTGGAGCAGCGCGACGATGTGGAACAGGCGGAAGTTACGCAGCAGGAAGCGCGCGTTACCGGTGCCGCCAGCGCCAGCGATCTGATTGCGACCGTTGAACAGGCCGGCTATCACGCGGCGGTGAAAGACAGCCCAAAGCCTGAGCCGTTGACAGCAACAGAGCCGCCGCCGGAGGCGCTGACAACGGTGTCGCAACCGGCAGAAGAAAACCTTCCTGCTCACCATTTGCTGATCGGCGGCATGAGCTGCGCCAGCTGTGTGAGCCGGGTGGAACAGGCGTTGCAGAAAGTGCCTGGTGTCAGTCAGGCCCGCGTCAACCTCGGAGAGCGCAGTGCGCTGGTGTTAGGCGATGCGCAAGCCGAGGCGCTGATTGGCGCAGTGGATCAGGCGGGCTATTCCGCTGAAGTGATCGACGATGAACAGACGCGGCGTGAACGCCAGCAGGTCAGCGCACAGCAGGCGATGCGCCGCTTTAGCTGGCAGGCGGCATTGGCGCTGCTGCTCGGCGTGCCCATGATGATCTGGGGCATGCTCGGCGACAATATGATGCTGAGTGACGCCAACCAAACGTTATGGCGCACGCTCGGCGTGATCACCTTGTTGGTGATGGTGATCGCTGGCGGTCATTTCTATCGCAGTGCGTGGCGCAGCTTACTTCACGGCACCGCCACCATGGATACGCTGGTGGCCCTCGGCACTGGCGCCGCCTGGCTCTATTCGATGAGCGTGGCGCTGTGGCCAGAATTTTTCCCGATGCAGGCACGACATCTCTATTTCGAAGCCAGCGTGATGATCGTCGGTTTGATAAACCTCGGCCATGCGCTGGAACAGCGAGCACGCCAGCGGGCATCCAAAGCCCTCGAACGCCTGTTGGATCTCACCCCTGCGCAGGCGCGTGTGATCGGTGAACAGGGCGAAACGCTGATG
Source organism: Pantoea sp. ME81 (assembly GCF_903970985.1). Taxonomy (NCBI): domain Bacteria; kingdom Pseudomonadati; phylum Pseudomonadota; class Gammaproteobacteria; order Enterobacterales; family Erwiniaceae; genus Pantoea; species Pantoea sp. ME81. Next base: position 1,749 of record NZ_CAJCKS010000029.1, read on the forward strand.
CCGTTGAGCGAGGTCCAGCCCGGCATGCTGCTGAAGCTGGTCACCGGCGATCGCGTGCCGGTGGATGGCGAAGTCGACAGCGGCGAAGCCTGGTTTGATGAAGCAATGTTGACCGGTGAAGCGGTGCCACAGGCGAAACAGCCCGGCGATAAAGTCTATGCCGGGACACTGGTGCAGGATGGCACGCTGCGCTTCGTGGCACGCGCCACCGGCAGCCGCACCACGCTGGCGCGGATCATCAATCTGGTACGCCAGGCACAAAGCAGCAAACCGGACATTGGCCGCCTGGCCGATCGCATCTCAGCGGTGTTTGTGCCGGTGGTGGTAGCGATTGCCCTGCTGGCGGGTCTGGTGTGGTATCTGGTCGGCCCGCAGCCACAGTTGGCCTACACGCTGGTGATTGTCACCACGGTGCTGATTATCGCCTGCCCGTGCGCACTGGGACTGGCGACGCCAATGTCGGTGATTGCCGGCGTCGGTCGCGCGGCAGAACTGGGCGTGCTGGTGCGCGATGCTGATGCGCTGCAGCGTGCCAGCGAAGTCGATACCATCGTGTTTGATAAAACCGGCACGCTGACACGCGGCACCCCGCAGGTGAGCGATGTGCTGGTCTATGGCGACTGGAATCGTCAGCAGGTGCTGAGCGCTGCGGCGCAACTGGAACAAAGTTCGAACCATCCGCTGGCGAAAGCGATTCTGGCGGCAGCACCCGATCTCAGCGATGAGCCGAATAAGCAATTTCGTACAATACGCGGCAAAGGCGTGAGCGCTAAAGTGGCGGGCAGAACGCTGCTGCTCGGCAATCAGGCACTGCTGGATGAACAACAGATTGATTACCGCGCCGCACAACAAGATATCGACCGTTTCGCCGCGCAAGGCACTACGCCAGTGCTGCTGGCCGATCATCGTCAGTTGCTCGGCCTGATCGCCCTGCGTGACAGCCTGCGCCCGGAAAGTGCGGAGGCGTTACAGCGCCTGCACCTGTTGGGCTATCGGTTAATCATGCTGACCGGCGATCACCAAAAAACCGCGCAGGTGATTGCTGCCGAAGCCGGTATTGATGAAGTGATCGCGGGCGTGCTGCCCGAAGGCAAAGCGCAGGCGATTGCGCAGTTGCAGCAGCAGGGGCGCAAAGTGGTGATGGTCGGCGATGGCATCAACGATGCGCCCGCGCTGGCGCAGGCCGATGTGGGGATTGCGATGGGTGGCGGCAGCGATGTGGCCGTCGAAACCGCCGCCATGACGTTAATGCGCAACGATTTGCACTGTGTTGCCGATGCGCTGGCGATGGCAGGCGCGACACTGCGTAATATGCGCCAGAACTTGCTCGGGGCTTTTGTCTATAACAGCCTGGGGATTCCAATTGCGGCGGGCGTGCTCTACCCGTTCACGGGTTTGCTGCTTAGCCCAATCGTGGCGGGCGCGGCGATGGCGCTGTCTTCGATTACCGTGGTGAGTAACGCGAATCGTTTGTTGCGCTTTAAGCCAGCAAAACGCTAATCGCCCTCTCTGCCCTGTTTTTCAGTGACTGAAATCGCTAGCATGGATTTTTGACTTCAAAAGGACAGGGCATGAGACGCAGTCTGTGGCACAGCTTCCAGCAGATGGCCGCCAGCCTCTTCCCGGCACGCTATACCTGGCCGGCAATGGATATCAAATTGGGCGATCGACGCCTGCATCTGGCGGGCAGTATTCATATGGGCACGCGCGATATGCAGCCTTTGCCCGCCGGTCTGCTGCGTCAGCTGAGCAAGGCCGACGCACTGATTGTCGAAGCGGATATTACCCAGGGTGCATCGCCCTTCAGCAATGATGATGCCTGTGCACCGCTGGCAATGCGTCTGGATGCAGAGGTGTTGCAGCGACTGGATGTGCTGTGCGATGAGCTTTCGCTTTCCATGGCAGTGTTCGACACGCTGCCGTTCTGGCAAATCGCCTTGATGCTGCAGGCACAACAGGCGCAGCGTCTGGGGTTACGGCCGCAATATGGCATTGATTACCAACTGCTGATGGCGGCGAAATCGGCTAATAAGCGCATTATTGAACTGGAAGGCCCGGAAACCCAGATCGCACTGCTGAAGTCGCTACCGCAGGAGGGTTTATCGCTGTTACTGGACACGCTGGAGCATTGGCACACCAACGCCCGCCTGCTGCAAACCATGATCAGCTGGTGGCTGGATGCACCGCCCACGCAGCAACCGGTGGCCCTGCCGACCACCTTTAGCAGCGATCTCAATGACACGCTGATGCGCAATCGCAATCAGCACTGGCGCGAGTTATTGCAGGCGCTGCCGAAAGGCCGCTATGTGGTGGCCGTGGGTGCGCTGCATCTGTATGGCGAGGATAACCTGCCAGGATTGTTGAAATCGTAACAAATGCCGTCACCGCAAGACCTTATGCATCCTCATGTCCTGAAAGCGATCAGATCGATGACGTGAGTCTCTCTGATTGTGCGGAAATGTGCTTTGCCGGATGCGCGGCGGATGGTTGGCATAGCGGATGAGCAGTAAGCAGTGAATTGCAGGCAAAAAAGAAGGCCAATATCGCTATCGGCCCGTCAAAGAGGAATTTGTTTATGATTTTGGTTATCACCAGCATTGCTGGCGCGGGCCAATTTTCGCGCAAAGTTCAGAATTTCGCCAGTATTATTCACCAAAACTGAAATAAGAATTTTCGTAGCAAGGACAGAACATGACACCCGCCGTAAAACTGCTGGAAAAACAAAAGGTCGCCTTTACCCTTCATCCTTATGAGCATGACAGCCACGAAACAAATTTTGGTGATGAGGCGGTGCGTAAGCTCAATCTCGATGCACGCCAGGTGTTCAAAACCCTGCTCGTGGCGCTCAACGGCGATGCCAAAGCGCTGGCGGTAGCCGTGACACCGGTCTCCTCGCAGCTCGATTTGAAAAAAGTGGCAAAGGCGCTGGGCGCCAAAAAAGCGGATATGGCCGACCCGCAACTGGCACAGCGCGTCACCGGCTATCTGGTGGGTGGCATCAGCCCGCTGGGGCAGAAAAAACGTCTGCCAACGGTGATCGATCAGCAGGCTGCAGAATTTGCCACCATCTTTGTCTCCGGCGGTAAGCGCGGGCTGGATATAGAACTGGCGGCGCATGACCTGGCACGACTGCTGGATGCCACACTGGCCGACGTGGCGCGCCGCGATTAATCCGGCTGCTGGGCGCAGAGTTGATCAATCATCCAGCGCCCGGCAGGACCTGGCGGATTGCGTCGCGACCAGATTACATCCACCGCGATGCGCTGTGGCCAGCCTGGCACCGGCAACTCTTTCAACACCTGATGACCAAACTGCTCCACCAGCCAGCGCGGTAATACGCTCCAGCCAAATCCCTGCTCCGCCATTTCCAGCAGCAATAAATAAGAAGGCGCCGACCACACTCGGCCAGCAGGCAAGGGTTCACGGTTTTGCACCCAGGTATTAAGCCGTAAATGACGCAATTCACCGAGTTGTGCTTCACTCACCTGTTTTGACTGCGCCAGCACATGCTCCTGATGCAGATAGATCGCCATTTCCGCCCCCACCTGTAAACGCGCCACCGCTAAATCAGGCGGCAGTTGCGGCTGCGCACGCACCACGCCGAGATGCACGCGACCGGCCTGCAGCAGGTCCAGCGCGTCCGCGTCCTCAGCAATCATGCATTCAAATTCAATATCCGGATAACGCGCTTCAAAGCGGTTGAGCAGATTTTCATGATGATCGGCCTGCCAGAAATCAGAAATCGCCAGACTGAGTCGCGGTTCCACGCCCTGTGACAGCCGCACCGCCAGCTCATCCAACCGCTGACTGGCCGCCAGAATCTGCTGTACCTGCGCCAGTGCGCGCTGTCCTTGCTCGGTTAGTACCGGCTGGCGACCGCTGCGATCAAACAGGGTGAAACCGAGATCGTCTTCCAGATTCGCCACGGCGCTGCTGATGGTGGACTGGCTTTTGGCCAGCGCACGCGCCGCCGCAGAAAACGAGCCGCTGGCGACAGTCTGGACAAAGGCCTCAAGGGATTCCGGGGAGTATTTCATGGTGAACCATCGCTTTTATCGATAGGTAATCATTTTATCTTAGCATTTTGCGGTGAGAAAATGTGTCGCGTTACCCAAAAGGAGGTTTATATGCGTACCCGTTCGCTGAAAGAACGTTTTTATCATGCTGCAGGATTTGAAGTGCTGGCGATTCTCACTGTGGCTCCGCTGGCCGCCTGGATTATGGAAAAGCCGCTGTTTCAGATGGGCGCGCTGGCGATTATGTTGTCAACGGTCGCCATGCTGTGGAACATGATCTATAACACCGGTTTTGATCGCATCTGGCCGCCGCAGAGAAAACGCGGCCTCGGCCTGCGCGCCATCCACGCGCTGGGCTTTGAAGGGGGCTTTATCGTTATCGGCTTGCCGATTGCCGCCTGGATGCTGAAGATCACGCTGCTGGAAGCCTTCATGCTGGAAGTGGCGTTCTTCCTGTTCTTCCTGCCCTATACCATGGCTTATAACTGGATGTGGGATAAATTGCGCCAGCGCTGGCTGACGCAGAAATCCTGTCAGGCATAAAACAACGGCGCCCAATCGGGCGCCGTTTTTAATTGTGCAGCGCACGCGGCCAGATCCACGCCAAAATGGCTTGCGGGTAGCTGCGCTTCCTGGGTTTTTCCTGCGCTTTGTCGCGCTCCTGTACCTGCTGCTCCGTCAAATGCACGATGCCGGTTGGCGCATAGTCGGCGATTTTCAGCGGTGAGTGCGCCGTGACAAAATCGCGCAGCACATCTGCATCGCGCAGTCCGGTATTGCTGAAGCCCGCATGCGCTTCGATGTTGGGATAACCATCACCGCCGCTGGCATTAAAGCTGTTGGTGGCCATGCGATAGGTTTTGTCTTTTTGCAGCGGCTCGCCATTGATCTTCACCTCACTCACCGCTTTGCCATCTGCCACCAGACTGATATTGCTGAATTGCGCGAAACCACCGGAGTTGGTCTTGATATTGGCAACCGTGGCAAGATACTTCAGTAATTCGTCTCCGGTCAGCATGACTGACACCACCTGATTACCAAACGGCTGCACCTGCAACAGATCGCGCCAGCTCAGTTTGCCCGCGGCCAGTGAAGTGCGAATGCCACCGCCACTGATCACCGCGAAATCCGCTTGGGTCGCTGCCATCTGCGCGCGCAGAATCAGCTGCCCAAGGTTGGTTTGTTCAAAGCGCACTTTGTCGCGTTCGCCCACGAACACGCCATCACTGCTGCCAACCGTGACGTCGAGTTTCTTTGCCGCGCGCAGTTGATACGGCGTCAACAATTTCATCATTGCGCTGTTGGGTGGGATCTCTTCCTGCCAGGTAAGCCAGGAAACGCTGCCATCCAGATTTTTCACTTCATGCTTGAGATTCACCGGGATCAGCTGATAGCTGTCCAGCGTCAACTCGCCGTTGCGGAAGGTGAAATCGCCGCGCCCGACATATTTGCCCCACTCTTTTGCCTGCATGATCCACACACCGTTTTGACGATCGGGCTGACAAGGCTGGCCGGGCTGATAATCTTTCACGCTGACGTTATCTTTTTCCATGCACACCGCGTCCTGCGAGTGGCCACCAATAATCACATTAATAGTGCCCGGCGGCAGGCTGCGCGCCAGTTCCACATCACCCGGTGCGTTGCTGCCGTGCTGCCCATCGTCGTAATGGCCCATGTGCGTCAGCGCCACAATCACATCGGGTTTTTCACTGGCACGCAGTTCCGCCACCGCTTTTTCCGTCTCTTTCACCGGATCGCGGATGTCGATATTGGCAATATTTTCCGGATTGGAAATTTTCAGCGTATCGGTGGTGGTCAGGCCAATCACCGCGATCTTCAGCCCCATGCGATTGAAGGTCGCCCACGGCTTGAACAGACGCTGGTCGGTGCCCTTTTGATAGATATTGGCAGAGAGGAAGGGAAATTTAGCCCACTTCTGTTGCTGTTGTAGCACGCTGAGCGGCTTATCGAATTCGTGATTGCCGAGCGCCATGGCATCGTAGCCGATGAGGTTCATGCCACGAATATCGGGTTCGGCATTGAGCAGATCCGATTCCGGTACGCCGGTATTCACGTCTCCGGCGGAAAGGATCAAGGCACCGCCGCCTTTGGCCTGCACATCATAACGCTGTTTATCCATCAGCGTTTTCTGCGCCGCCAGACCGTATTCGCCCTGCGCATTGGTCCAGTAGCGACCGTGATGATCGTTGGTGTGCAGAATACTGAATCGATAACTGCGATCCGTCTGCCATGCCTGCGCCAGCATCGGCAGCAACAGCATGATCAGCGCCAGCCAGCGCCCTCTCCTCGGGAATAACAACAAAGCCGATCTCCTTATTCTGCGTCTTTCCACTTTGCCGTGGACTTAATGTGCTTTATCACCCTTCTGTGTCGCACAGATGGCACTTTAACTCAAGACTAAAGGCTTATAGAGTCATGCGGTAGTAACAAACTGATAACGATAACCGCACTCTTCAGGATTTTTATGGCAAGTGACATCGCAACCCCGGCACGCGCATCGGGACGGACCGCTTTTGGCATTTTAGGTGCCATCAGCCTCGCGCATCTGCTCAACGATATGCTGCAATCGCTGCTGCTGGCGATCTACCCGATGCTGCAAAAAGATTTTAGCCTTAACTTCGTCCAGATAGGTCTGATAACGCTAACCTTTCAGGTCACCGCTTCGCTGCTACAGCCGATCATCGGTCATTACACCGACAAATACCCAAAACCCTGGTCTTTGCCGGTTGGGATGGGCTTTACGCTGTGTGGTCTGGTGCTGCTGACGTTCTCCAGCACCTATCCGCAGGTGCTGCTCGCTGCCGCGCTGGTGGGCAGCGGTTCCTCGGTGTTTCATCCGGAATCTTCGCGCGTGGCGCGTATGGCCTCCGGTGGACGTCATGGCCTGGCTCAATCCCTGTTCCAGGTGGGCGGCAACTTTGGTAGCGCGTTAGGCCCGCTGTTGGCAGCGATGATCGTGGCCCCTTACGGCAAAGGGCATCTTGCCTGGTTCGTGCTGGCGGCACTGCTCGGCATTATCGTGCTGCTGCAGGTCAGCCGCTGGTATAGCCACCAGCAGCGCGCCAGTAAAGCAAAGGCAACGGTTGCGCCGGTTAACCCGCTGCCGCGTAAGAAAGTGGCGTTGGCGATCAGCATTTTGCTGCTGCTGATCTTCTCTAAATACTTCTATCTCACCAGCCTGAGCAGCTACTACACCTTCTATTTAATCCAGAAGTTCGGGCTTTCTGTTCAGGCCTCGCAATTCCATCTGTTTGCCTTCCTCGGCGCGGTGGCTGCGGGCACCATTATTGGCGGGCCGATTGGCGATAAAATCGGTCGTAAATACGTGATTTGGGTATCGATTCTTGGCGTTGCGCCCTTCACCTTGCTGCTGCCACACGCCAACCTAATGTGGACCAGCGTGTTAAGCGTGATCATCGGGTTGATTCTCGCCTCGGCGTTTTCTGCCATTTTGGTGTATGCGCAGGAGCTGATGCCAGGGCGTATTGGTATGGTTTCCGGGCTGTTTTTCGGTTTTGCCTTTGGCATGGGCGGGCTTGGTGCTGCAGTACTCGGCGTGGTGGCAGACCACACCAGCATCGAATGGGTATATCAAATCTGTGCCTGGCTGCCTTTAATCGGCCTTTTAACCGCTTTCTTACCTGATAACCGCCACGCGTAAGCCACTTTTGGGGGGCAACGCTTTTTCCTCGCCCCCCTCCATTCTGCGTAAAACCTGCCGATAGTGTGAGATAACTGAGGAAAATGCTGCTTAAGCTGCGTTTTCTTCTCAATTTTTCAATTTAATCGCTTTTCACCGCTCAAATGTTTAAACGTGGTTAGCGATTGTGCATTACACTAGGTTGTTACAAGCGGATACATTTGCACACAAGGAGACTGGCATGCATCACACCACACCGTTGATCACCACCATTGTCGGGGGCCTGGTCCTCGCCTTTATCCTTGGAATGATTGCCAACCGTCTGCGAATCTCCCCTCTGGTCGGTTATCTGCTGGCTGGCGTGCTCGCCGGTCCCTTTACCCCGGGCTTCGTCGCCGATACTAACCTCGCGCCTGAGCTCGCCGAACTCGGCGTTATCCTGCTGATGTTTGGCGTGGGTTTGCACTTCTCGCTGAAGGATTTGATGTCGGTAAAGTCCATTGCCATTCCCGGCGCCATCGCGCAAATCGCGGTGGCCACGCTACTGGGAATGGGGCTGTCGTGGGCGATGGGCTGGTCGTGGATGACCGGTCTGGTGTTTGGCCTCTGTCTCTCCACCGCCAGTACCGTGGTGTTACTGCGTGCGCTGGAAGAGCGTCAACTGATTGATAGCCAGCGGGGGCAGATCGCCATTGGCTGGCTGATTGTTGAAGATTTGGTGATGGTCCTGACGCTGGTGCTGCTGCCCGCCATTGCCGGAATGCTGGAAGAAGGCAACGCCAGCCCCTCTCTGCTGTTCTGGGACCTGATGCTGACCATCGGCAAAGTCGTCGCCTTTATGGTGCTGATGATGGTGGTCGGTCGTCGCGTGGTGCCGTGGATCCTGGCAAAAAGTGCCGCCACCGGATCGCGTGAACTGTTCACCTTATCCGTACTGGCCCTGGCGCTGGGTATCGCTTTCGGTGCGGTTGAATTCTTCGATGTCTCCTTCGCCCTCGGCGCCTTCTTTGCCGGTATGGTGCTTAACGAATCCGAACTCAGCCACCGTGCCGCGCACGATACTCTCCCACTGCGCGATGCGTTTGCGGTGCTGTTCTTTGTCTCGGTCGGTATGTTGTTTGACCCGATGATTTTGATCGAGCAGCCGCTGGCGGTGCTGGGCGCGCTGGCGATCATCGTGCTCGGGAAATCCATCGCGGCCTGGCTGCTGGTGACGCTGCTCGGCCACTCGCGCCGCACCGCCATGACCATTTCAGTAAGTCTGGCGCAAATTGGGGAATTCGCTTTTATCCTTGCCGGATTAGGTATTTCACTCGGCATGTTGAGTGATGAAGGACGCAATCTGGTGCTGGCGGCTGCGATCCTCTCCATCATGCTGAACCCGATTCTGTTTACCCTTCTGGAGCGCTACCTCGATAAGACTGAAACCATCGAAGAGCAGACGCTGGAAGAGGCGATTGAAGAAGAGAAGCAGATTCCGCTGGATATCTGTAATCACGCGGTCATTGTGGGTTATGGCCGCGTTGGCAGCTTGCTGGGCCAGCAGCTGATGGAAGCCGATGTGCCGCTGGTGGTGGTGGAAAATTCCCGTCCGCGCGTTGAAGCGCTGCGTGAGCAAGGGATCAAGGCGGTGCTGGGCAATGCGGCACGCGTCGATACCATGGAGTTAGCCCGACTCGACTGTGCACGCTGGCTGCTGCTGACCATTCCAAACGGTTACGAAGCCGGGGAAATTGTCACCGCCGCGCGTGAGAAGCGTCCGGATATCGAAATTATTGCCCGCGCGCATTACGACGATGAAGTGAATTACATCATGGAACGCGGTGCCAATCGCGTGGTGATGGGCGAGCGTGAGATCGCCCACAGCATGCTGAACGTGCTGCAGGAAGAGATCGCGCAGAACCCGATTGTGCGGGAGTGCCCGATTTAACGACGTGCGGTGATGGGCCAGGTCGCCATTAATGGCGACCCTACGGGATTGAAATGTGTCAAACAGTTAGCGCATCAATTTCAAAAACGGATGCGCATCATCGGTTTACGCTTTACCTGTCCCAGTACGACTCTTCTAAACTGTCTTCCCGCTCAGGCAGCCCGCGCATCAGACGCGGTGAATGCTGATTCAGCACCTGATAACTCACCCGGTTGGCATACTTACACACCTGCGCCAGCGACGAATAGGTGAGATAACCGCGTGCGTGTTTGCTGGAGTTCGGCACTTTCTGGCGGTGGAAATTATTGGCAGTGATGTCGTGCAGCAGCGCGGCCAGAGCACCATCGCCCGCGCCGTTGGTGTTCATGATCTTCTCAGGGCCGCCCATATAAGGCGCGATGTGCGAGAAGATGCGCAGCGGCTGCTGGCAATCCTGATGACGCATAGCGCGGCTGAACTCATATTGGTTGAACTCGGCAATTGCGCCCGGCAGCAGCGGATGATTGGTTTTGCGCTTGAATTCATCTTCGGTGAAGCCAGCCATATACAAACCGGTAGGGCCAGCAGTGCACAGCACCAAATCCACCCAGTCCAGCGCAATATTCGACGCCAGCAGCGGATCCTGCTCACCCGTCAGCGCCAGCGCCTCTTCTTCGTTCATCGCCACGATCGACACATGATCGCGCAGGAAATCGCGCCAGAACTGCGGATCGTCCTGAATCACGTATTTGGTTCCCAGCGTCAGCACCACCGGCACGTTATGTTTTTTCGCGTAGTCGATGGCACGCAGCGTGGCCGCTGGCATCGGTTCACCCGGCTGGCAGCGCACCAGATAGGAAGTCAGCACCAGCGCCGACGCCCCGGCAATCACCTCTTCCGGAATGCTGTCCGCCTGCAGTTGGTTCATTAAACCCGGGCTGATGGCAAAGGTGCGTTCGCCCTGCTCACCAATCAGAGTGAAGCAGCGGCCAATCGCGCCATCCACGCCTTGCAGGAAGTTGAGATCCATACGGCTGGAGGTGTTGCACAGATAGCGATAAGCGTAGCCGCCAATCTGGATGTTGTTGCACATCACGCCGAGCAATACGGAACGGTCATCGGCCAGCACGGAATAGTTGTGCAGCGTATTACCGATGGTGCCGCCGGCAAATTGATGGCTGATCAGCGCATCGCGCATCAGCTCGTTATACAAAGCTTCTGCGGTAGCATCGTCGATCACCAGCGAGTGGCCGGCGCTCAGCCCGTAGCGTTGCAGAAAGTCATCATCAACTTTGGCTTCAATATCCACCAGCGTCTGGTCGATACCCACCACCCAACTGCCCTCTTCCTGCTCTTGAGGTGTGGCTTGCAGCAGCGGATCGCGCGCGTTAACGGGGAAATAGTGTTTGGATTTGCGTTTGCCGGGAAATTTCATCGTGGCTGCCGTAAGGGAAATCTGGCAGAGAATGATATCACACTCTCTGCCAGCACTTTATCGGCGTGCGTTGACCAGCTGAACCATCATCTCGATGTGCTCGTCATCGGCGTTGAGCGCGGGAATGTATTCGAACTTCTCGCCACCGGCGTGCAGGAAGAACTCACAGTTCTGCTCGCTGATCTCTTCCAGGGTTTCCAGACAGTCTGCGGAGAAGCCGGGACTCATCACCTGCACATGTTTGATGCCCTTGGCCGGTAAACCTTGCATGGTTTCGTCGGTGTACGGTGTCAACCATGGCTCGCGACCAAAGCGTGACTGGAAGGTCATCATGATTTTGTGTGGCGCGATGCCCAACGCGGCAGCCAGCGCCTCGGTGGTGTCTTTGCAGCGCTGAGGATAATCATCACCTTCGTCGGCAAAGCGCTGTGGGATGCCGTGATACGACAGCACCAGCAGGTCCGGTTCGCCATGCTGCGCAAACGAACGCTCAACCGAAGCCTTCAGTGCTGCGATATAGGCAGGATGCTCGGCATAATCGCGAATGAAAGCTACTTCCGGCAGGGAGCGCAGCGGTTTAAAGCTGGCGGATAATCCGTCCCAAACGGCAGCCACCGTCGAGCACGAGAATTGCGGATAGAGCGGCAACACAATCAGTTTGGTGACACCCTGGTCCAGCAAACGCTGTACCGCCCCGTCGAGGCTTGGCAGGCCGTAGCTCATGCCCAGCTCAACCGGCATATCCACGCGCTGCGCCAGCGCATCGCGCTGCTGCTTGCTGAACACCATCAGCGGAGAGCCTTCTTTCATCCACACCGAGGCGTACAGTTTCGACACGCGCGGCGAACGGAACGGCAAAATGGCGAAATTGAGAATCGGCCACCACAACCAACGCGGTGTATCCACCACGCGCGGGTCGCCAAGGAACTGTTTCAGATAGCGCTTAACGGCAGGTGTTGTAGGCGCATCAGGTGTGCCTAAGTTGACCAGCAAAACCCCAGGCTTTTCTTGCCTCATTGGTATTTCCTTGATGTCAAAACGAATGGATCAAAATCAGGGGGAAATTGTAGCGGAAATCGTGGGAGGGGAAAGCAATTGCTGCAAAAGGGCCGGACAACCGGCCCCTGATCCGCATTAACCGAGAATACCGGCCAGCTGCGTGCTCACTTCAGCCACCTTACGGGTGCCGTCGATCTTGTGATACTGGGTGTTACCGGCTTCCGCTTCTTTGCTGTAGTAAGCAATCAGCGGTGCAGTCAGCTGATGGTATTCCACCAGACGCTTACGCACGGTTTCTTCCTGGTCGTCTTTACGCGTGGTCAGCTCTTCGCCGGTCACGTCATCTTTGCCTTCCACTTTTGGAGGATTATAGGTGACGTGATACACGCGGCCAGACGGCGCATGCACGCGACGACCAACAATACGATCCACAATCAGTTCGTCCGGTACGGCAAACTCCAGCACGAAGTCCACATTGATACCCGCGTCTTTCATGGCATCAGCTTGTGGGATGGTGCGTGGGAAGCCATCGAGCAGGAAACCGTTTTTGCAGTCTTCCTGCGCGATACGCTCTTTAACCAGCGCAATCACCAGCTCGTCTGTCACCAGTTTACCGGCATCCATGATGGCTTTCGCCTGTTGGCCCAGTTCGGTGCCTGCTTTAACTGCCGCACGCAACATGTCACCGGTGGAGATTTGCGGAATACCGTATTTCTCCATGATGAATTGAGCCTGAGTGCCTTTACCTGCGCCCGGTGCCCCGAGCAGAATAATACGCATTGCGTAATTCCCCTTGCGAATCGCATTGATCAATCTGAGAAGGCCAAGAACATACCATTATGACCCGCGCACCACAAGGAAACGGGCGCGCTTCCGGTGAAAGCTTTACTTTGACTTGCTTTAGCGCAAAACACCAGCAGAGTGCCCGTTTTTAAGAATCAAGGCTAACGCTAAACACTTCTTTCAGACGTCTCTTCAGGATCGGCGTGACGTTTTGATTTTTGTTCACACCGCCGCGCACGTTGGCATGCAGGCGCAATCGGTGATGAGCGGGAAGCAGATGCATATCCTGCGGTAAGTCGGGCAAGGTAAGACTGACCGGCATGGGGAACAGGGCGAACGGTAAGCCGTGCTGCTGAATCGATTGCAGCTGAACCGGGGCCTCAAGCGTAATATTATCCACGCTAGCGATATTAAACGGCCGCCAGTCGCTGTTTTCCATCATTTCAAGGGTTTGATCCAGTGACGAGCCAAAGGCCAGTCCCTGCTCAAATAACCGCAATTCGCTGCGCACCAGCGTGCTGAAATCGCAGGTTTTCAATGCAATTAACACCAGGTCACTGCTTAACGCCGCATGACGATCGAGCCGCGCCACAAACAATCGCGCATCGCTGATTAATCGTTTATGCAACAAGGTGGCAAAGGATTCCGAGGCGTCGGTCACGCCCTGACTTTGACACTCCGCCAGCGAGCGCACCCGCCCCTGCAGCATGTCGACATGCTCCACCAGCGCAATGTTACCAGCCATCATCGGCACTGCGGGTAACACACTCAGTTCACTGACCGGATATTGCGAAGCGTAACGCGTTTGATTGCGCGCCTGTTCCTGACGTAAAAACAGTTGTGAGAGCAGCACCCGCGAAATATGCAAAGAAGGTGCAAAGAAGAGGTCGTAATTTTCCAGCCGATAGTGACGTGAAAGCAAGCCGCGAAGTCGATCGCGCGCTGCCGCCGCCCTGGCAGAAGCATGTTGGTGATCCATCGCGTGAGATTTCTCTAATTATAAAGATGCTGTGTGTGTCGCAGATTGAGGGGGAACATTAGCCGCGTTAAACACAGACAACGCCATCCGTCAACCCGCCATAATCTGGGGGAAAGGTTAGGCCAATGCGGCTGGACATTAAAATGATATAAACTGACAATCCCTGTTAGGTTTTTACACAGGGGATGAGTATGACCGCGCTTCCGTCGTTACGTGCACTGCACTATTTTCATCAGGCAGCACTGCACAGCAGTTTTAGCGTGGCGGCCGAGCGTCTTCATGTGACACACAGCGCCATTAGCCATCAGATTCGACAGCTGGAAAGCTGGATGGGAAAGCCCTTATTCGTCCGTACCAATGGGCGCGTCAAATTAACCTCACACGGCGAGCGCTTGCTGGTGAGTTGTCAGAAGGCGTTTAGCGAACTCTCCACCACCTGCGAAAGCATTCGCACCGGCATGCGTCATCACCTCAGCGTATCTTGCGCGCCCAGTTTTCTCTCGCAATGGCTGATTCCACGTATTAGCAGTTTTTATCAACGCTATCCCGATATTGAAGTGCAGTTTCAGCCGCTGGTGGAGATCGACCAGTTGCGCAGTGAACACACCGATGTGCTGATTCTCAGCTATGAGCAGTCACCGGATGAGGATATTGATGCTACGCTGATCAGCGATGACTACATCGGCCCGCTGTGCGCGCCTCAGTATGCCGCGCGTTTTCACAATGAGCAGGATTTAGCCACACTGCCGCTGCTGCATGCCGATACACGACTGCACGCATGGGCCGAGTGGGCGAAAACCAGCGGTGCGCGTGGCAATTATTGGGTCGGTAAGCATTTCGATAATCTCACTCTGGGCATTCAGGCGGCGAGAAATGGCTTAGGGGTGATCATGGCCCCGCGCTTACTGGTCAGGCAGGAGTTGAGCGACGGTACGCTTATCGCCCCATTGGGATTTGTGCGTGTGGACCGCGCTACCTGGATGATGACGAAAATGTCACGTCAGCATGATGCGGAGATAACGTTATTCCGGGATTGGCTGCGCGATCAGGCGCTGCATTAAAAGAAAGGTCGGCATTCAATGCCGACCTTTTTGTCTCTTGCCAACCCTGCTGCCGGTATTGATGCCAACCGGCGCGGGCGCTGAATGGCTTATGCCGTCAGCAGTTGGTTCATACGACGGATAAACTGGTTAGGATCGTCCAGCGTGCCGCGCTCAGCCAGCAGCGCCTGATCCAGCAGCAGCTCAACCCATTCAGCAAAATGCGCTTCGTCATGGGTATCCGCCACGCGTTTCACCAGCGTATGCTCCGGGTTGATTTCGAAGATGTACTTCACATCCGGCACTTCCTGGCCCGCAGCAGCAAACAGCTTCGCCATCTGGGTGGTCATTTCGTTGGCGTCGGTGGTGACAATCGCCGGGGTGTCGGTCAGACGATGAGTCAGACGCACCTCTTTAACACGCTCGCCCAGCAGCGTTTTCACGCGCTCAACAAACGGCTCCAGCGCTTTTTCCGCTTCCTTCTGCTCTTCGGTCTCTTCATCGGCCAGTTTGCTCAGCGACTCATCCGCTTTGCTCACTGACTGGAAGGTTTTACCGTCGAACTCGGTCAGGTAGCTCATCATCCACTCGTCGATACGATCGGACAGCAGCAGCACCTCGATACCTTTTTTGCGGAACAGTTCCAGATGCGGGCTGCTCTTCGCGGCGGCATAGCTGTCAGCGGTGATGTAGTAAATCTTATCCTGCCCTTCCACCATGCGGCTCAGGTAATCGTCCAGCGAAATGGTCTGCTCAGCGCCTTCACTCTGCGTGGTGGCAAAGCGCAGCAGTTTAGCAATCGCCTGCTGATTGGTGTTGTCTTCGGCGGGGCCTTCTTTCAGGACCAGACCAAACTCTTTCCAGAACTGCTGGTATTTTTCGGCGTCGTCTTTAGCCAGTTTTTCCAGCATCTGCAGGCTACGCTTGGTCAGCGCGGCGCGCAGGCTCTGGGTGACACGGCTGTCCTGCAGGATTTCACGCGAGACGTTCAGCGGCAGATCGTTGGAATCTATCAGGCCACGTACGAAGCGCAGGTAGTTCGGCATGAACTGCTCGGCATCGTCCATGATGAACACGCGCTGCACATACAGCTTCAGGCCGTGTTTGCTGTCGCGGTTGAACATGTCGAATGGCGCACGCTGCGGGATGTACAGCAGGCTGGTGTACTCCTGCTTGCCTTCAACACGGTTGTGGCTCCAGATCGCCGGATCGCTGTAATCATGGGCGATGTGTTTATAGAACTCGTTGTACTCTTCGTCGCTGATTTCAGACTTGTTGCGCGTCCACAGCGCCTGAGCTTTGTTGATCTTCTCCCAGGTGGTGGTGTCGTTCTCTTCGTCTTTGGTCTCAATCTCAACCGGCAGCGCAATGTGATCGGAGTATTTGCTGATCACGTTGCGTACGCGCCACGCA
Organism: Pantoea sp. ME81; assembly: GCF_903970985.1. NCBI lineage: Bacteria > Pseudomonadati > Pseudomonadota > Gammaproteobacteria > Enterobacterales > Erwiniaceae > Pantoea > Pantoea sp. ME81. The sequence goes on from NZ_CAJCKS010000029.1 coordinate 17,984, forward strand.
TCGAGGAAATCATCCTCGCCTTCGCGGAAGTGCAGCGTGATTTCGGTACCGCGATCGGCTTTCTCGATTTCTGCCAGAGTGTATTCACCCTCGCCCGCCGATTCCCAGAACACGGCTTCATCGGCTTTCGCGCCCGCAGCACGAGTACGCACGGTAACTTTATCCGCAACGATAAACGCCGAGTAGAAGCCCACGCCGAACTGACCGATCAGCTGACTGTCTTTCGCCTGGTCTGAGCCCATCGATTCAAGGAAGGATTTGGTGCCGGACTTCGCGATGGTACCGAGGTTCTCAATCACCTCATCACGGCGCATACCGATGCCGTTATCGCTTAAGGTCAGCGTACGATTATCCTTATCGACCGAGATACGCACGCGCAGGTCGCCATCGCCTTCGTACAGATCCGGCGTGGACAGGGCGCGGAAGCGCAGTTTGTCGGCGGCATCAGAGGCGTTGGAGATCAGTTCACGCAGGAAAATCTCTTTGTTTGAATAGAGGGAGTGAATCATCAGGTGCAGAAGTTGTTTTACCTCTGACTGGAAGCCACGCGTCTCTTGTCCTTTCATGGTCATTGCTACCTCAACTAAATCGGGGTTGATCATATGTTGAGAGAGAAATGGGGATGATGATGGGAATTTCAAGCCGATGTCGGTGAAGACATCGGCAAGTGATTAGAATTTAATCTTGTGGCGTCCGGCAAGTGAGTGCGACAGCGTGGTGCCATCGACCATTTCCAGCTCACCACCGACCGGCACACCGTGTGCAATGCGGCTGGCATCAACGCCATATTGCCCGCACAGCTCAGCGATGTAGTTGGCCGTGGCTTCACCTTCCACCGTTGGGTTGGTGGCGAGGATCACTTCGGTCAGCGTTTCACGCTCCAGGCGCTGCTCTAACCGATCCAGACCAATATCCTGCGGACCGATGCCATCCAGCGGTGACAAGTGGCCCATCAGCACAAAGTAGCGGCCGCCAAACTGGCCGGTTTGCTCAATGGCGTGGATATCGGCAGGACTCTCCACCACGCAAATCTGGCCGTTTTGTTGACGGCGCGGATTGGCGCAGATGGTGCAAATTTCCTGCTCGGTGAAAGTGCGGCAATCGGCACAGTGGCCGATTTCCGACATCGCGCGGGTCAAAGCCTGCGCCAGACGCATACCACCGCTACGATCGCGTTGTAACAGCTGAAAAGCCATGCGCTGCGCCGATTTCGGGCCCACGCCCGGCAGGCAGCGCAGCGACTCCATCAAAGATTCAAGCAGTGGACTGGTTTGCATCAGAACGGCATCTTGAAGCCAGGTGGCAACTGCATACCAGAAGACACTGAAGCCATTTTCTCTTTCTGCGTTTCATCGATACGACGTGCTGCATCGTTGAAGGCTGCCGCAATCAGATCTTCCAGCATGTCTTTGTCGTCTTCCAGCAAGCTTGGATCGACTTCAACACGGCGGCAGTTATGTGCACCGTTAATGGTGACTTTGACCAGGCCAGCGCCTGATTCACCGGTCACTTCCAGCGCGGCAATCTCTTCCTGAACTTTGGCCATTTTGTCTTGCATCTGCTGGGCCTGTTTCATCAGGTTGCCCAATCCGCCTTTACCAAACATAGTCTTCTCTCTCTGCTGGGGCTGCGCGCCACTCACGCGCGACAGCGGGTGTTCAAACGGGTCGAATACTCTCTTCATCCAGATCGGCATCGAAGAATCGACGCAATGTCTGAATGTGAGTATCGCTTTCAATCGACTGGCGCGCCTGCACCAGTTTCTCTTCATAAATGGCCTGACGCCATTCCAGTGGCGTCAACACCGCAGGATTATCGTCTTCAACGATGGTCAGTTCAACCGTTTGTCCGGCTGCCTGACTGAGCGCTTCCGTCAACGCCTGTTTTGCCGACGCTGAATTCAGGTGACGCTGACTGCTGCGCAAATGCAGCGTGACGGCGTTCTCGCCCACCTCTTTCCACGCGTTTAACGCCACCTGCTGCACCAGTTTTGGCAACGTCAGTGCGGCTATTTCGGCGGCCCACGCATCGCGCTGCTGGGCTTCTTCGGCCAGACGAAGCGCCAGCTCAGGCGTTTTCTCATGCTCCAGAGCGGAACGCAAGGCTTTTGGCGTTGCGATGGGCTCCGCTTTTACCTCGACCGTTTGCTGGGCTTTCCAGCGATAGGCTTCTGGCTTCGCGGGCGTTTTTACCGCGGGTTCAGACGCACGCTGCTGCACGCGTTCGGTGACACTGGCAAGACGTTCCAGCGCCGGGTTCGCCGGCCGCGCGGGACGCGCTGCCGGCTCACTCTTTTTTGCTTTGCCGGCTCCCTGACGCAGCAACTGCGTTCGCGCCTGTAACAGCTGGCTGGTGGAGTCGGACATATGTTCTGGCGCCGGTTGCATATCGGCGTAATCATCAGCCATCGGCGGTGCGTCCTGCATTGGCGGCGCCACCTGCGGCTGCGCGGCAGAGGCGGTGCGAGGTGCCGAAGAAGTGGCTGCAGGTCCGGCAGCGGGAGCGGAAGCCGCTGGCGTTGCTGACGCGGCAGTGTTGGCTGACGAAGCTGGAGCAGTAACCTGAGCGGAAGAGGCCGGCGCAGCAACGCCTGCGGATGCAGCAGCAGCTTGCGGCGCCGCCTGCGGAATCAGGCTGGGTCGCGCAACCGGCTCGGCAATGGTCGCCTGCGGATGGAACGCCAGCGCGCGCAGCAGCGTCATCTCGACGCCGAGGCGACGATCCGGTGCCAGCGGCAGATCTTTACGTCCCATCAACAAAGTTTGGTAGTAGAGCTGCACATCGGCGGGCGGTAAGACGCGCGCTAAATCGCGCAAGCGCTGTGCCTGATTCACATCATCCTCGCCAAGTGAAGCCGGCAGCAGTTGCACCATCGCCACACGATGCAGCAATCGCAGCATCTCGACCAGCAGCGCTTCCCACTCGACACCACGCGATGCCGCCTGATTCAGCAGTGCCATCACCTGTTCACCCTGGCCCTCCACCAGCGCTTCAATCAGCGCCAGCGGCTGTTCGTCATCCAGCGTGCCCAGCATTTGCGCCACGGTTTCACGCGTCACGCTGCCCTGCCCCATGGCAATCGCCTGATCGGTGAGACTCAGGGCATCACGCATACTGCCATCAGCGGCACGCGCCAGCAGATGCAGTGCACGCGGCTCGGCGGCAATCTGCTCCTGCTGCAATATATGCGCTAACTGCTGCTGAATTTGCTCGACGTCGAGCGCTTTAAGATGGAACTGCAGGCAACGCGACAGAATAGTGACCGGCAGTTTTTGCGGATCGGTGGTCGCCAGCAGGAATTTGACGTGCGACGGCGGCTCTTCCAGCGTTTTCAACAGCGCATTAAAGCTGTGACGCGAGAGCATGTGCACTTCATCGATCAGATAAACCTTGAAGCGACCGCGCGCCGGGGCGTACTGCACGTTATCCAGCAGATCGCGCGTGTCTTCAACTTTGGTGCGTGACGCGGCATCGATCTCAATCAGATCGACAAAGCGCCCCTGCTCGATTTCACGGCAGTTATCACACTGACCACATGGCGTGGAGGTGATGCCGGTTTCGCAGTTAAGACCTTTCGCCAGCAAACGGGCGATCGAGGTTTTCCCCACGCCGCGTGTACCGGAGAAGAGATAAGCATGATGGATTCGTCCCAGTGACAATCCGTTGGCCAGCGCAGTCAGCACATGTTCCTGACCGACTACGTCAGCGAAAGCCTGGGGACGCCATTTTCGCGCAAGTACCTGATAGCTCATGTGGATTCAATCACTGGAATTTATTGAGTTGGCACAGCGGTGCGGCTAAATGAACCGGGTTCCGCCACAAGACAAAGAGGAAAAATGCAGCTTCGCAACCCCTGTTTATATGGGCAGTAGTCTAACAGCCACAACAGGATATGCCTATACCCGCGCTGCAGGCGCTGAATGTCATCGCGCATCCGCTTGAGCGGTACGATTTATCAGATATTGATACAAGGGTACGACGGCAGGAACGCGCAATGAAATGCGCCGCGATGGCCAAGGCCAGCGGCGCACAGGGCCTTAGTGGCCGGGGAAATTCACGAGGCTGTAGCAATCAATGCCGATCGCGTTAAGGCGCGCTTCACCGCTCAGATCAAACAGGTTGATCACGAACGCAGCATCTTTCACTTCACCACCGGCACGGCGGATCAGTTTCACCGTAGCTTCCAGCGTACCGCCGGTGGCCAGCAGATCGTCCACCACCAGCACCACATCACCTGGCTTAATGGCATCTTTGTGCAGCTCCAGCGCATCAGAACCGTACTCCAGCTCATAGCTCTCGCTGTAGGTTTCACGCGGCAGCTTGCCCGGCTTACGCACCGGCACAAAACCGACACCCAGACCCAGTGCCACCGGTGCACCAAACAGGAAGCCACGTGCTTCGGTGCCCACCACTTTGGTGATACCTTTGTCACGATAGCGTTCAACCAGAATGGCAATCGACGCGGCATAGGCCTGCGGATCTTCCATCAAACTGGTGACGTCACGGAACAGGATGCCCGGCTTAGGGTAGTCAGGGATGCTTTTGATGCTGTTTTTGATGAGTTCAAGCTGCTGAGCAGTTGCGGTCATAAGTGTTACGCCTGGAAAAATATCTAATACGCGCAGCATCCGACAGCGCCAATACCCGGAAACCGGGTTAAGCGAAGACGTTTAAAAAGGGAAGCCACGCACGAAGATGCCCAAATCTATGCAAATACCTGTCTAAATGCAACCCTGCCGCACTTAATCGCCGCTGTCAGCATTTTCTGCCACTACCGGGATACGCCACATAAACAAAAGCAGCGCGCACAACATGATGCCCAGCATAATCCGCACCCACAGCATGTTAACCACATAAATAGAGACGGCAAAGGTGATGACAATCAGCAACATGGCGCGGCCTTTGGCGCCGGGCGGCATGGCGCGATGCTGTTGCCAGTGGCGGATGTAGCGACCAAACGGCGAGCGCCACAGCAGCCAGTGGTGAAAACGCGGTGACGAACGGGCAAAGCACCAGGCGGCCAGCAACACAAATGGCGTGGTCGGTAACAAAGGTAATACAATGCCCAGCGTGCCCAGCACAATCGCCAGCCAGCCAAGACACAGAAGAAAAATTCGTTGCATGCCTGATGCCTGATAAAATCGGAACTGCGCTACGTTAACACAGTCGGAATCAGAGTGATGCCCCAACCGCCCGCACATCAACGTCTGCTCGCCATTGTCGATCAGCTACGACAGCAAATCGCGCAGCAACGCGATGGTGCCTGCCGACAGCCCCGTTTTGACGCCCAACTGTTCCATTGCAAAGGCACGCGGCTCGCTGATTATCTTGCTGAGCTGGAACAGAATTTAACCCAGCTCACCGCTGCTGATACCGACGTCATACGCCGTCAGTGGCTGGCGGAGAAAGTGCTGAACCAGATTGCCGCCCTGCAACGCGAATGCCAAAGCCAGCAACTGCGCACCCCGCGTGAGCGTCCTCGCGTTGATCCGCGCCAGTCGAAGCGCGAAGAGTATCAGGGCTATGAAACGCGCTTGCTGGCGATGATCGAACAACGTGAGCAACATCTGGCGCGCGCCGAAACCCTCAGCGTGCAGCAGCAGTTGATCCGCGATATCGAAGTGCTGCACGAGCGGCTGGCACGCTGTCGCCATGCGATGCACAAACTGGAAATGTCAGGCCCGGCACGGTAATCACCGCCCACTTTCCTTTATACCCGTCATACTTCACAGGGCAGGTGAGTTGGCTACGCTCATTCCCCCCGTGTCTGCATGAGTAAGCCCCTGCGGGTTCATTCCTTTGCCACTTGCCTGCACCTGAAATTATTTAGGATATATACTCCCCCCTATGAATGAAGGAGGAAAATCATGACCCTAATTATGTGGATAGCGATTGGCGTGGTGGCTGGCTGCATCAAGCGCATGGTTTTTCCCGGTCGGCCGGGTGGGTTTGTTCCGACGCTGGTACTGGCAGTGATTGGTGCGTTAATTGGGGGTTACATCGCGACTTATTTTACAACGGGTGATTTAGCGACGTTGCATCCCGCTGGCTTTGGGGGGGCACTGCTGGGTTCCATTTTGATGCTGCTGGTGGCGGCAAAATTACGTATTTAATAAGGAGAGATCATGTCACTGGAAACTGCATCCGATGAGATCAAACTGGCAGTGGATTTGATTCAACTGCTGGAAGAGAACCAGGTGCCGACCGCAACCGTGTTAGCCGCGCTGGCGATTGTCCAACGCGATTATCAGCAGAAACAGGCGGCAGAGGGCGTTAATTAACGCGCCGAGGAGAGGGTGGGACTGAGCCGCAGCATATCAATAAAGGCATCCACCAACTGCGGCGCATCTGTCGCCAGATCAAACGCCTGCGGGTTAAACAGCCAGTTTTCCATCATACCGTTGATATAGCCGCACATCAGACGCGCCGATTGCAACGTGTTCAATCCCGCGGGCAACTGGCCCACTTCGATACACTCACGTAGCACCAATTCAATTCGGTCGTAACACTCAAGCAGTAAACTTTGACGCATATCCTGTAATGTCGACATTTCGCCAACGAATTCACATTTATGGAAGATAATCTCCATTAATGCGCGTCTTTGTGGATCCTTTGCTGTGGCGTCAAGGATATAGATCAACATCGAACGGATAACAGAAAGTGGATCGCCCGGGTATTTTGTCTGATACTCAAGTTCCACATCGTCAAGCCCAGCGTCACACCGAAGCCAGATTTCATGCAGAACATCGGCTTTATTTTTGAAATGCCAGTAGATAGCACCGCGCGTGACGCCGGCCGCTGTTGCGATATCTGCCAGGGATGTGGCAGCCACACCGTGTTCAGAGAAGTGTGCTAAAGCGGCATCCAGAATTTGGTTCCGCGTTTCAAGTGCTTGCGCTTTGGTTTTTCGTGCCATAGAGGACTTTTTTTACAAACTGGCAAGTTTACATACATTTGTGAATGTATGTACCATAGCACGACCCGTGTTTTAACGCAGCAATGGGTTTATCGGTTTGTGATCCATTGATCATTTGATATCGGACACTAGAGGTTTATTTATGAATAAAAACAGAGGATTAGCGCCTCTGGCGGCCGTCCTGATGCTTTCAGGCAGCTTTGTGTTAACAGGATGTGATGATAATAAATCCCAGCAAGCCGCCCAGCAGCAGCCCCCAGAAGTGGGTGTTGTGACGTTAAAAAACGAGCCTTTGAAAATTACCACCGAACTGCCAGGACGTACTTCGGCATTCCGCGTGGCAGAAGTGCGCCCTCAGGTGTCAGGCATTATTCTGAAGCGTAATTTTGAGGAAGGAACGGATATCAAAGCAGGCGTGTCCCTGTATCAGATCGATCCGGCAACTTACCAGGCGGCTTATGACAGCGCCAAAGGCGATTTAGCACAGGCGCAAGCCAATGCACACGTCGCGCAGTTAACCATCAAACGTTATAAGCCGCTGCTGGGTACTAAGTACATCAGCCAGCAGGACTATGACACCGCTGCGGCCACCGCTGCACAGACGGCTGCAGCCGTTCAGGCAGCCCAGGCTAACGTGGAAACCGCACGCATCAATCTGGCTTACACCAAAGTGACGTCGCCGATCAGCGGTCGCATTGGTAAATCGTCAGTCACTGAGGGTGCTCTGGTCTCCAGCGGTCAAACCACTGCGCTGGCAACCGTGCAGCAGCTCGATCCAATGTATGTCGATGTGACCCAATCCAGTGATGATTTCCTGCGTTTGCGCGCAGAACTGGAATCAGGTCAACTGAAACAAAATGACGGCAAAGCCAACGTCACGCTATTGATGCAAAACGGTAACGCATACACGCAGACAGGCACATTGGAATTCTCTGATGTGACCGTGGATGAAACCACCGGCTCCATCACGCTGCGCGCCATCTTCCCGAACCCGGACCACCGCCTGCTGCCAGGGATGTTTGTGCGTGCGCGTCTGGATGAAGGCACCAACCCAACCGCACTGCTGGTACCGCAACAGGGCGTAACCCGTACCCCAACCGGTCAGGCAACCGCGATGGTGGTGGGCGCAGATAATAAAGTGGAAGTCCGTAATATCACCGCTAATCAGGCATTTGGTGACAAATGGCTGGTAACGGATGGCCTGAAAGAAGGCGATCGCGTGATCACCGTCGGTCTTCAGCGTGCCAAGCCAGGTGCGCAGGTGACACCACAAGAAGTCAAAGATGATGCCAAAGCAGCACCGGAATCACAGTCTGCTAAATCATCGTCCTAAACAGGAGCCACTGATACATGGCTAAGTTCTTTATCGATCGCCCCATTTTTGCCTGGGTGCTTGCCATCATCATTATGCTGGCAGGTACTCTTGCGATTATCAGCTTGCCGATTGAGCAATATCCCAATGTTGCGCCGCCGGCCGTTGAAATCCAGGCAACCTACCCGGGTGCTGATGCGAAAACGCTGCAGGATTCGGTAACCCAGGTTATCGAACAAAACATGAACGGCATCGATGGCCTGATGTATATGGCCTCGAGCAGTGACTCGTCCGGTACTTTAACCCTGACGCTGACCTTCCAGTCCGGTACCAACGCCGATATCGCGCAGGTACAGGTGCAGAACAAGCTGCAGCTGGCGATGCCACTGCTGCCGCAGGAAGTACAGCAGCAAGGTATTCAGGTTAAAAAATCCTCCAGCAGCTTCCTGATGGTAGCGGGCTTTGTCAGTGATGACGGCAGCATGACGCAGAATGATATCTCTGACTATGTTGCTTCAAACATCAAAGACCCGATCAGCCGTACGCCTGGCGTCGGTGATACGCAGGTGTTTGGTGCGCAGTACGCGATGCGCATCTGGCTCGACCCGCACAAACTGAACAACTACCAGCTGACGCCGGTCGATGTCATCAGTGCGTTGGGCACCCAGAACACCCAGGTCGCCGCCGGTCAGTTAGGGGGTACACCGCCCGTACCTGGCCAGCAGTTGAACGCCTCAATCATTGCCCAGACTCGTCTGACCAATACCGAAGAGTTCGGCAACATCATGCTGAAAGTGAACCAGGATGGCTCACAGGTGCGCTTGCGTGACGTGGCGAAGATTGAACTCGGTGGTGAAAACTACGAGATCATCGCCCGCTACAACGGCAAACCGGCTTCGGGTATCGGTGTGAAACTGGCAACCGGTGCGAATGCATTGGATACCGCCAAAGCGGTTAAAGATGAGCTGGCCAAACTGCAGCCGTTCTTCCCGGCTGGCATGAAAACCGTTTATCCGTACGACACCACGCCGTTCGTGAAGATCTCGATCTTCGAAGTGGTGAAAACGCTGTTTGAAGCAATCGTGCTGGTGTTCCTGGTGATGTACCTGTTCCTGCAGAACTTCCGCGCCACGCTGATTCCGACCATTGCGGTGCCGGTGGTGCTGTTGGGTACGTTTGCGATTATCAGTGCCTTTGGTTATTCGATAAACACCCTGACGATGTTCGGGATGGTGCTCGCCATCGGCCTGTTGGTGGATGACGCCATCGTGGTGGTCGAGAACGTTGAGCGTGTGATGGCGGAAGAAGGTTTACCGCCGAAAGAAGCGACGAAACGTTCGATGGAGCAGATTCAGGGTGCGCTGGTGGGTATTGCCCTGGTGCTGTCCGCAGTATTCATCCCGATGGCCTTCTTCGGCGGCTCGACCGGGGTTATTTATCGTCAGTTCTCGATCACCATCGTTTCCGCGATGGCACTGTCAGTACTGGTGGCGTTGATTCTGACGCCGGCACTCTGTGCCACCATGCTGAAACCGATCAAGAAAGGCGATCACGGTAAAACCACTGGCTTCTTCGGCTGGTTCAACCGCTTGTTCGATAAGAGCACCAACCACTACGTCGATAGCGTAGGTCACATCGTACGTAGCACCGGTCGTTATCTGGTGATCTACCTGGTGATCGTGGTCGGCATGGCGTATCTGTTCCTGAAACTGCCTACCTCCTTCCTGCCGGAAGAGGATCAGGGTCTGTTACTGGCGCAGGCGCAGTTGCCAGCCGGTGCAACCCAGGAACGTACGCAGAAAGTGCTGGATCAGGTGACCGATTACTTCCTGAACAAAGAGAAAGACAGCGTTAACTCGGTATTTACCGTTAATGGCTTTGGCTTTGCGGGTCGTGGTCAGAACACCGGTATTGCTTTCGTCAGCCTGAAACCGTGGGATGAGCGTGGCGATGCCAGCCTGAAAGTGCCAGCGATTGCCGGACGCGCCATGCAGGCGTTGGGTCAGATCAAAGATGCGATGGTCTTCCCGTTCAACCTGCCAGCAATTATCGAACTGGGTAACGCCACCGGCTTCGACTTCATGCTGACGGACCAGGGTAACCTGGGTCACGAGAAGTTAACCGCCGCGCGTAACCAGCTGTTTGGCATGATTGCCCAGCATCCGGATACGCTGGTGGGCGTGCGTCCAAACGGTATGGAAGATACGCCACAGTACAAACTGATCATCGATCAGGAAAAAGCGCAGGCATTGGGTGTGTCGCTGTCTGACATCAACACCACGCTGGGCGCGGGCTGGGGTGGTTCGTACGTCAATGACTTCATCGACCGTGGTCGTGTGAAGAAAGTGTACGTCATGGGCCAGGCTGACTCGCGTATGTTGCCAGATGACATCAGCAAATGGTTTGTGCGTAACAGCTCCGGCACTATGGTTCCGTTCTCAGCCTTCTCTTCGGCGAAGTGGCAGTACGGTTCACCACGTCTGGAACGTTACAACGGCTTACCGTCGATGGAGATTCTGGGTCAGGCTGCACCAGGCAAGAGCTCCGGCGATGCTATGAACCTGATGGAAGAGCTGGCGGGCAAACTGCCTGCGGGTATCGGCTATGACTGGACCGGTATGTCTTACCAGGAACGTCTGTCCGGTAACCAGGCCCCTGCCCTGTACGCCATCTCGCTGATTGTGGTGTTCCTGTGTCTGGCCGCATTGTATGAGAGCTGGTCGATTCCGTTCTCCGTTATGCTGGTGGTGCCGCTGGGTGTGGTCGGTGCATTGATCTTCACCACCCTGCGCGGACTCAGTAACGACGTCTACTTCGTGGTGGGACTGCTGACAACCATTGGCTTGTCGGCGAAGAACGCCATCCTGATCGTTGAATTCGCCAAGGATTTGATGGAGAAGGAAGGGAAAGGTTTGGTGGAATCAACTCTGGAAGCAGCACGTATGCGTCTGCGTCCAATTCTGATGACCTCACTGGCCTTTATCCTCGGTGTTCTGCCGCTGGCCATCAGTACCGGTGCCGGTTCCGGCGCACAGAACGCCGTAGGTACTGGCGTAATGGGCGGCATGGTAACCGCAACCGCGTTGGCGATCTTCTTCGTGCCGGTGTTCTTTGTGGTGGTACGTCGCCGCTTTGGTAAGAACAAAGCGGAGATTGAGCAAGGCCATCCGGTCGAGCACAAACACTAAGTTTTCACCTGTTGAAAAGGCCGCGCAAGCGGCCTTTTTTATTGCCAGAACTCCGCCTTTCACCCGCCCGTTCAATACCCCTACTGCGATCGCGGTTGCAATCAATTCTCAGCAGGTTCATACTGTTGTTATATTATAACATTACATGAGAGTGCAGTTATGAAAGCCAATATCCATCCTCATTACCGTCCCGTGGTGTTCCACGACACCTCTGTCGATGAGTATTTCAAAATCGGTTCCACCATTAAAACCGAACGCACCATTGAGTTCGAAGGTGAAGTGCTGCCGTACGTGACGCTGGATGTCTCGTCTAAATCCCACGTCCACTACACCGGCAAGCAAAAAGATCTCACCAAAGAAGGCAGCGCCGCACGCTTCAACAAGCGTTTCGGCAGCTTCCTGACGCGCGGCAATTAATCAGGAGTTAACGCATGCAGGTTTTAAGTTCATTACGGTCTGCCAAGACCCGTCACAAGGATTGCAAAGTCGTGCGTCGTAAAGGTCGCATTTACGTGATCTGCAAAACGAATCCGCGCTTTAAGGCGGTTCAGGGAAGAAAAAAGAAAAGGTAGGAAAGTGTCGTGATAATTGGCCGGGATGCTCCCCGGCCTTTTTTTTACTTCATGCTCTGCAACATGATATCGACGTTGTGCTTGAAGGCAGCAACATAAGTCGCAGCAGGACCGTTCGCCTCGGACAACGCTTCAGGATAGAGTTCACCACCTGGCTGTGCGCCGGTTTCGCTGGCAATCTGTTTCACCAAACGCGGATCGGTCTGATTCTCCATGAAGTAAGTCTTGATGTGCTCAGCCTTCAGCTGCTTGATAATCGATGCCACATCGCTGGCACTGGCTTCGGCTTCCGTGGAGAAACCGACTGGCGCCAGGAAACTCACACCGTAACGCTGGCCAAAGTAACCAAAGGCATCATGGCTGGTCAGCACTTTACGCTTGCTTTTCGGCACTGCAGCAAACTCCGTTTTTGCCCAGCTATCCAGTTTTTCCAACTGCTGAATGTAGCTTTCACCGCTCTTGCGGATATCCGCCGCATCTTCCGGGTCGGCTTTAATCAGCGCATTCATCACGTTGGTGGCATAAATCACGCCATTGTGCATGCTATTCCACGCGTGTGGGTCAGTCACGGTTTTGCCGTCTTCTTCCATTTTGCGTGTGTTGACGCCGTTGGAGGCGACCACAATCGTGCCTTTATAACCGGAGGCGCTGATCAGGCGATCCATCCACCCTTCCATCCCCAAACCACTCACAAATACCACATTGGCTTTAGCCAATGCCTGGCTATCCTGTGGCGTCGGTTCGAAGGTATGAGGATCGCCGTTAGGCTGCACCAGCGACTTCACGTTAACGTGATCGCCGCCCACCTGCTTAACGATATCCGCCAGCACGGTGAAACTCGCTACCACATCCACGGTTTTCGCCATGGTCAGTGGGCTAATCAACATGGCGCCAATCGCCAGACTCAACGGTAACTTCTTCATTCGTATCCCCTAATTGTATAGTTATCGACGGCGCATCAGGCCGCCACACGGTCCTGTTAAAACAGAAAGCAAAAACAGTACGGCCGCACTCAGCACCACCGCCGGTCCGGCTGGCAGTGAGAAGTGCCAGGAAAGAATTAAACCTACCAGCGCGGCGATCATCGCCAGCAGCATGGCGATGCCGAGCATGCAGGCGAGATGGCGACTCCAGAAACGCGCGCTGGTCGCCGGTAACATCATCAATCCCACCGACATCAACGTGCCGAGCACCTGAAAACCCGCAACCAGATTGAGCACCACCAGCATCAGGAAGATGCCGTGGACGATCGGCGCGCTCCATTTGCCTTGCGCACGCAGGAAATCCGGGTCGAACGCATCAATCACCAGCGGACGGAAAATCACTGCCAGCATCAGCAAAGTGAAAGCCGCGATGCCGCCCACCAGCAGGATGGCCGCGTTATCGACGGCCAGCAGTGAACCGAACAGCACGTGCAGCAGATCGACGCTCGATCCGCGCAATGACACCAGCGTCACGCCCAGCGCCAGCGAGCCGAGATAAAAGCCAGAGAAACTGGCGTCCTCTTTTAAGGGGGTGTATCGACTGACGGCACCAGAAAGCAGCGCAACGGCTAACCCCGCAATCAGCCCGCCGATGCCCATCGCCACCAGCGATAAGCCGGAAACCAGATAGCCAATCGCCGCGCCAGGCAGCACCGCGTGGGAGAGCGCATCGCCCACCAGACTCATACGGCGCAGTGAAAGGAATACACCCAGCGGCGTGGCGCTCAGCGCTAATGCCACACAAGCCACTAATGCACGGCGCATAAAACCAAATTCGATAAACGGTTGAATCAATGTCACGAAGCCACCCTGCGCAGCAGTGGAGTTTGAGCGGAGTCAGCATCATCAAGTGACAACACATCTTTGAAGTAACGCGCGACCAGTGGTCGATCGTGCAACACTACTAATAAGGTGGTGCCCGCCTGCTGCTGCTGCTCGAGGATTGACATCAACAGCGTGACGGTTTGCGTATCGATGCCATTAAAGGGTTCATCCAGCAGCCAGACTTTACTTTGCTGCAGCAGCAGGCGCGCAAACAGCACCCGTTGCAACTGACCGCCGGAAAGCATTGAAGGCTGCGCATCGGCGAAATCACGCATCTGCACGGCATCCAGTGCGGCATCGATCTCCTGTCGCATCGCACGATTGATGCCACCAAACCAGCCGCAGCGCGGCCAGCATCCCATCGCAACCAGCTCATAAACGGTAAGCGGGAAACGGGTTTCTAACTCACTACGCTGCGGTAACCAGCCAAGCGCCTTAGGCGAAATCTTTAATTCGCAAGTCCCTGCAATCGGCGGCAACAGACCGGCGATGGTTTTCAGTAGCGTGGATTTTCCGGTGCCGTTCGCGCCGATTAATGCCGTCATACTGCCTGCCGCCAGTTCTCTGGTAACTATCGGCGTCACCGCTTGTCCCTGATAGCCGCCCTGCAAGCGGTTGAAATGCATCATTTCTGCATTCCCCAATAGATAGCGAGCGCCAGGAACGCGATAAGCAGCAGTGCGACCAGCAGGCGGCCGCTAAGTGAGAGGAGTAAACCACTGTGATTCATGGAGGGAGACCAAAAAACGTTATAACATAACAATTATATTACCTGATTTTCCCCGCGCGATACCCGAGAGAAAGTGTTTCAAAAGTTAACCATTTGGCGCTTACTCTGTGGCTATCACTGGATCTGAATCGATTGAGCGATAAATCCCATCGCAACGATTACGTATTCTGCACAGAGTTAACTTGCAATATTTGGCCAGAACCCCAATGATAGATTCATCCTCCTTTTTTACCGGAAGCGAAATGCAGTCTATTATTCATTGTGATATTGCTGTGGATGAGGACGATTGCGAGAAGTTGCAGGCTCTTATCCAGGGGAATATTCTCAAAATAGCCGAAGCCCTGGCAGGTGATTTACAGTGGTATTCTCAAAACGCGCAATTAGTTCCCGACAGTTTTAAGATTATTTCCATTCAACCGCACGATAACAATCGATTTAAAATGCTTTACGATTTTAAGTGGGATTTATTTAATCCTTGCCTGGATTTAAATGAAACATCTACCCAGCATGAAGAGGTTTTGTTCCAGATAGTACCGGGCGCACTGGTGTTTTCAGTGATAGACAATACCCGCCCCTCGCCAGCTGACGAATTGTAATATTTGGTAATCGAGGTGAGCAAAGCTAATGAATGTGGATTATATTTAAAGAGTCGCTGAATTCTTAATATTCGTGATCGCTTCCTGATAGCTTTTCCAAATCTCGCCGCGCTGCGGTCACTGTGCAAGCTCTGGAGGGGAAAAAGATGGACGAATACTCACCAAAACGGCATGATATTGCCCAGCTTAAATTCCTGTGTGAGAACCTGTTTGACGAAAGTATGGCGACACTGACTGACAGCCATCACGGCTGGGTGAATGACCCTACTGCGGAAAGCAATTTACAGCTCAACGATTTGATTGAGCATATCGCGTCTTTCACGATGAATTACAAAATTAAGCACGTTGAAGATGAAGCGCTGATTACGCAAATCGATGAATATCTTGACGATACCTTTATGCTGTTTAGCAGTTATGGAATCAATACTCAGGATCTTCAACGGTGGCAACGTTCAGCAAGACGCTTATTTAATCTGTTTGCCGAAGAGTGCGCTTTTCTCCAACAACCCAGCCATTCCTTTTAGCATCAGAGTGAGACCGGTTTATTTATGAGCAACCAAGCCTTAACCAAAACAGACTATTTGATGCGACTGCGTCGTTGTCGCTCAATTGACACCCTTGAACGGGTGATTGAAAAAAACAAGTACGAATTATCTGACAACGAACTCGCGGTATTTTATTCTGCGGCCGATCATCGTCTCGCTGAACTGACGATGAATAAGCTTTACGACAAAGTACCGGTTTCTGTCTGGAAGTTCGTCCGCTAACTATTTTTACCCGCTGTTCGTTACGCCATCTTTTCCCTTCAGGGAATGATTCACAGGCAAAGGAGTGCCAGCGTTTCGCTGTGTACTGATTTCTTGAGGATTTTTTCGGGGAGTAGAAATGGTGGAGGCCCTGCCAGCTACATCCCGGCACACGCGTCGCCTGCTGCGGCTGCTTCCTTCCGGACCTGACCGAGTTCACAAGTTAGCGTTGCGGGAGAACCAACAGGGCCCCCATTGACGAGCTCTCTTTCGAGAGCGCAGGCATTATCAAGTAACCCCCTGGCAATTGCAAGCGCAGGCCGGGTGACCGTTGTTTTCTTGAACAGCTCGCCAGTAAAACCCTGATTCTCGCCCTCCCGGCATGTTAAAGTCGCCATTTATTCGCTGAATCAGGTGCGTGTATGAATGACACAAGCAATTTCTCCGAGCGCGTCTGGCAAATCATTGCCGCGATCCCCAGAGGCAAAGTCACCACCTACGGCGATATCGCCCTGCTTGCCGGTTCACCGCGCGCAGCCCGACAAGTCGGCGGCGTATTACGTCGCTTACCCGAGGGCAGCAAATTACCGTGGTTCCGCGTCATCAATCGCCATGGCCGCATTTCTCTGCAAGGCGATGATCTCTTCCGCCAGCGCGATGCGCTGGAAGCCGAAGGCATCGAAGTCAGTGATGCCGGTGAGATTGAATTAGAGAAGTATCGCTGGGAGTACTAAGCGCACCCCTGCTGAGGTGCGGGCAGGCAACACTGTGGAGTAAAGCGTCACACGCCAGGGATGGCGTGTGCCGAGCGATCAGGGACGAGACAGCGACTTTACGCAACAGTGTTGCCTACCCGTACACTCCCCCGTCCCAGTTTTTTACATGCTTCCCAGGCAGTGCGCCCAGACTAGCACCGAGTGATTTTCACATACTCGTCGGCGCAGGCACCGAAGCAGAAGGCACCACCTGCGTTGGCGACGTTGACGGCACTGTCGTCGCCGCGCCTGGCGTGGTCTGCATCGCCATATTGGTCACAGGCACCAACAGCAGTTCCGCTTTCGTACCGCCCTGATTAATCACCGGCTTCACAGTATCGGTAATGAACGCCAGTTTGCCATCAATAGCGATAGCCGCACTTAACAGAATACGCGCATTCGGCTGAATATCGGCCGGGTTAAACGGCAGCACAAACTGGAACGGCGCCTGTTTCCCTTCAGTGCGCACCACATGCTGCGCCAGCACTTTCGATGGTGCATCGGCCAGTGAAGCGTCGGACAGCGTAACGGTCAGCACCGCATCCGGCGGCAACGCAATGCGCTGACGAATGTACACCGAACCACTAACATTAGGCTGCGTAATCGCAGCCTGCTGCCCCGCAACGGCGGAGCCCAGCGTTGGGGTGGCTACCGGCTTACTGTGATCGGCACAGCCAGCCAATGCTGCCGCCAGCGTCACACCGCTAATAACGTGCCAGAGTTTCATCGATGTCGTCTCCTTATGAACACTATGATTGTCGGCGGACAAATTGTCGGGTAGCTTTTCAACCGCCGAATGCCCTTAATTCTGGCACAAAAAACCGGATTGCGCCCAAAAGCGCTGCCAGCTCGCTGAAATCACGGCAAAATCATTGACGGAAACTGGTCGGATCTTTCACACTGACGCGATTGCCCCCCAGAGGAATCTGCTATGAGCCAGGCACTGCAAAACCTGCTTAATTTACTCGATCTCGAAAAACTCGAAGAAGGCCTGTTTCGCGGCCAAAGTGAAGATCTCGGCCTGCGCCAGGTGTTTGGCGGCCAGGTCGTCGGTCAGGCGTTATACGCAGCAAAACAAACCGTGCCGGAAGAGCGCATCATCCACTCGTTCCACAGTTACTTCCTGCGTCCTGGTGATAGCGAAAAAGCCATCATTTACGATGTCGAAACCCTGCGCGATGGCAAAAGCTTCAGCGCGCGTCGTGTCAGCGCGGTGCAAAATGGTCACCCCATTTTCTACATGACAGCCTCATTCCAGGCACCCGAAAGCGGATTTGAGCACCAGAACAGCATGCCGTCGGTGCCAGGCCCGGACAATCTCCCCTCGGAGCAGGACCTGGCACAAAAACTGGCAGCCCATTTGCCGCTCAAACTCAAAGAAAAGTTTCTCGCTGAACGTCCACTGGATATCCGGCCGGTGCAAATCCATAACCCGCTCAAGGGCCGTGTTGATGAGCCGATGCGCCAGGTGTGGATTCGTGCCAACGGCAAGCTGCCGGACGATCGCCGCATTCATCAATACCTGCTGGGTTACGCCTCGGATCTCAACTTCCTGCCTGTGGCACTACAGCCGCACGGTAAAGGATTTTTAGAGCCTGACATGCAGGTGGCGACGATTGACCACTCCATGTGGTTCCACCGCCCGTTCGACCTCTCAGAGTGGTTGCTATACAGCGTGGTGAGCACCTCAGCTTCAGGTGCACGTGGGTTTGTACGTGGGGAGTTCTACACGCAGGATGGGACACTGGTCGCAACCACCGTTCAGGAAGGCGTCATGCGCCAACGCGACGCATAAAAAAAGGGGCGATATTATCGCCCCCTCGTCTTTTTATAATTTTAGCGCACTGCTCTTCTACCGCGCATTTCTTACTGGTTGTAAGCGTTCTCGCCGTGGCTGTTCACATCCAGACCTTCACGTTCCTGATCTTCTGGAACACGCAGGCCAACGATCATATCCGCCAGTTTGAAGCCGATGAAGGCGACAACACCTGACCAGACAATGGTCACGCCGCAGCTGAAGAGCTGAACCCAAACCTGATGGCCCATGGTCACGCCTTCTGCGTAGCCCACGCCGCCCAGTGAAGAGGAGGCGAACACACCGGTCAGAATACAACCCAGGATACCGCACACGCCGTGCACACCGAACACATCACACGGGTCATCCACACGCAGCCATTTCTTCAGGGTGGTCACACCCCAGATACCTGCCAGGCCACCGGCCAGACCGATAATCAGCGCACCGCCGACACCGACATAACCACAAGCCGGGGTGATAGCAACCAAACCGGCGATAAAGCCAGAACACGCACCCAGCAGAGAAGGTTTGCCACGCATTGCCCACTCACCGAACACCCATGACAGCACCGCACCTGCAGTCGCCACAACAGTATTCAGGAAAGCCAATGCTGCGATTTCGTTAGCTGAAGAAGCAGAACCGGCGTTGAAACCGAACCAGCCCACATACAGAATCGCAGTACCGGTGAAGACCATTGGCAGGTTGTGCGGCTTGAACGCTTCTTTACCGAAGCCAGCACGTTTGCCCACCAGATAAGCACCCACCAGACCCGCAACGGCTGCGTTGATGTGAACAACGGTACCGCCAGCGAAGTCCAGCGCGCCGTCTTGCGCCAGCAGACCGCCAGCCCACACCATGTGTGCGATTGGCAGATAAGAGAGCGTCAACCAAACCACCACAAAAATCAGTACTGCTGAGAAGCGAATACGTTCAGCAATCGCGCCCACAATCAGGCCCACGGTGATACAGGCGAAGGAAGCCTGGAACGCAACGTGGATATACTGATAGAAGCTGCCCATTACCGCTTTCAGCTCGATATTTTTCAGCATCGCCCACTGGAAGTTACCGAAGAAGGCGTTGCCCTCGCTGAAGGCCAGTGAATAACCGTAAATCACCCACAGCACGCAGACTAATGCGAAGGTCACGGCAACCTGGGTCAGCATCGACAGGACGTTTTTACCGCGAATCAAACCGCCGTAAAACAGGGCGATGCCCGGAATCGTCATAAACAGTACCAGAGCGGTACAGATCATCATAAAGGCGTTATCCGCTTTGTCCGCAACGGCAGGTGCTGCCGCCATGGCCAGAGACGGTAACAGTGCCAGGCTGGTGAGGCCCAACTTAGTCATCATTTTATTCATTTCTTTCCATCCCATCACAATTCAGAGCCCCAGTTACAGTGCTGCTTCGTCGGTCTCGCCGGTACGAATACGAATAACGCGCTGCAGTTCTGCGACGAAGATTTTGCCGTCGCCAATTTTGCCGGTGTAAGCGGCTTTGCTGATGACATCCACCACTTCATCGAGTTGATCGTCCGCAATCGCGATATCAATTTTAACTTTTGGCAGGAAGTTCACGCTGTACTCGGCACCGCGGTAAAGCTCTGCGTGACCTTTCTGGCGACCAAACCCCTTCACTTCGGTAACAGTCAGTCCCTGAATGCCAATGGAGGATAAAGCTTCACGCACGTCCTCCAGCTTAAATGGTTTGATTACCACGGTAACCAGCTTCATACGTTCCCCTCCAGATAATAAATTGAGTGAGTCTCGCGGACACGAGGAGATATAAGCAAACGCTGTGCCATAAATGAAAAAAGGTGAGCACTCAGTGGTCTGGACGCGCTGTATCGCGCTTCGTTATGTGATGGGTGGCTCAGTTTGGAAACAGGACAAAAGAAAGGTGTTGCAATATTGCACCCCTTTGGTGCTTTAAGCCTCAAAGGAGTGCATCAATACAGAACAATCCGATAAATCTGCGCAAAAAAGGTGCAATTCACCCTTCTGCTTGCGCGGGTATGCTCGCCGCGAGTTCATCACCCGCCTGCTGTAGCTGATACATCTGCCAGTAACGCCCCTGTTGAGCCAGCAACTGTGCATGCGTGCCCCGCTCGGCAACCTGACCACGGTGCAACACCAGAATCTGATCCGCTTCAGTGATGGTAGAAAGACGGTGCGCAATCACCACCAGCGTGCTGTGCTGGCGTAGTGCACGCAGCGCATGCTGAATCGCCTGCTCGGTACCGGAATCGATGTTGGCAGTCGCTTCATCAAGAATCAAAATTTGTGGCAGCGAAACCAGCACTCGCGCCAGCGCCAGCAACTGTTTTTGCCCGACCGACAGATTGTTGCCTTGTTCACCCAGCCGCGTATGAATGCCCTCTGACATCGATCGTGCCAGCGGGGCGAGCTGCACTTTTTCCAGTGCCTGCCACACCTGCTCTTCTGGGATATCGCGTCCCAGCCGCACGTTGGCTAACAAGGTATCAGCCAGCACCACCGGATCCTGCTGCACCATCGCGACGCTTTGCCGCAACGCTTCATGCGTCAGCTGCGGTAAGGGGCGACCATCCAGCTCGATGCTACCGCGTGTCACCGGGTAATATCCCATCAGTAAATTCGCCAGCGTACTTTTGCCACTGCCTGTATGCCCCACCAGCGCCACAAAACCGCGCGCCGGCACTTCGAGGCTGATATGGCTCAGTACATCCCGATTGTCGCGGTAAGCAAAACTGACATCGTGCAAGGTAATACGCCCTGAGGCCAACGGCAGGTTATCCGTGCCGTATCCCTGTTGAGTGGCATCCATCAGTTCGAAGATACGCTCGCCGGAAACCACCGCCTGTTGCAGCATCGATTGTTGCGTGGTGAGCTCAATCAAAGGTTCGTTCAGGCGTCCCAGGTAGGTAATAAAGGCGTAAAGCACGCCGACCTCAAACACCCCGGGCGTGGCAAAGCTGAACAGCATCAGCAGCCCACAGAGGATCATCGCCGAAAACAGACTCAACAGCGGACGCAACAAGAAACCGTCCAGTCGCAGAGTTTCCATGCGCGCCAGATAGTGTGAGCGGCTGGCCTCGCCCATGCGTTCACCAAAGCGCGCCTGCTGGCGAAACTGCTGGATCACGCTCATGCCGTTGATCACTTCATTGAAACCATTATTGATATCCGCCAGATAGCTACGCACACGACGTGCAATCGGCGTGCTGTAACGCTGATAAATCAGCATCACCGTGAGTACCAGCGGGAAGATGACAATCGCCACCAGCGCCATGCGCCAGTCGAGCGAGAACATCGCCACCAGCATTGCGCCAATCAGTGCCGCACTGCGCAGCACGGTGGCTACCACCGTGACGTAGAGATCTTTAATCACTTCAGTATCGTTGGTGACGCGCGAGATAATCTGCCCCACCGGCTGGGTATCAAAGGCGCTAAGCGGCTGACGCAGTGCTGCGTTCATCACGTCCACGCGTAACTGCTGCACCACACCAATCGCCGCGCGATTAAACAGCAGCGCCTGGAAATAGTGCAAACCCGCAGCCAGCAGTTGCAGCAAAATAAAGCACACCAGCAGCCCGATGGCGATGCCCCAGGGCATTTGGTGTTTCGCCACCAAATTATCAATGAAGTAGCTCACCAGCACCGGGCCGGTGACTTCCGCCGCCGCCGCGATCCACAGCATGCCAACCGCCAGCCACAACGATTTTCGCCAGGGTTTGCCGTATGACAGCAGGCGTTTCAGGGTTGGCCACAAACGTTGCGATTTAGCCATGATTCGCCTCCTCTGCGATTTCATCTTCATCCAGCGCCGCTTCGAGTTGCTGATAGCGGTACATATCGCGATACCATCCCTCTTTCGCTAGCAGGCTGTCATGATCGCCGCGCTGAGTCACCGCACCTTGTTGCAGCACCAGAATTTCACTGGCCTCGGTCAACGCCGATAAACGATGCGCACTGATGATCAATGTGCGGCCTTTGCCCCACTGCCGCAGGTTGTGCAGGATTTCATGCTCTGTGCGACCGTCCACCGCGGATAGTGCATCGTCGAGGATCAGGATTTCCGCATTCAGCAACAGCGCGCGGGCAATGGCTATACGCTGTTTTTGACCGCCGGAAAGCATCACACCACGCTCACCCACTTCGGTGTCATAACCCTGCGGCAGACGCAGAATGTCATCGTGTACACAGGCCATGCGCGCCACACGCTCAATTTCTTCCTGAGACGCATTCGGACGCCCCAGTGCCAGGTTATTGGCCACGGTATCGGAGAACAAAAATGGCGTCTGGCTCACCACCGCCAGCCGACTGCGCCAGCTATCAAGTCGCAGCTGCGTGAGCGGCAGGTTATGGTAGCGAATGTCACCCTGGTCGATGTCGAAATGACGTTGAATCAGACCCAACAGCGTGCTTTTACCACAGCCGGTTGGACCGCACAGCCCCAACATTTGCCCCGGTTTCAGTTGAAAATTAACATGGCTCAGCGCCGCGCCTGCGTTGGCGGGATAATGGAATTCACGAATGGCGACCTGTAAATCTCCAGCGTCGGCGGGCAGGACTTTCTGCCCATCCTCCACCGCCGGCGCTTCCGCCAACAGCGCGCGAATGCGGCTCCATGCTGCGCTCCCACGTTCAACGATGTTGATCATCCACGCCAGCGCCAGCATCGGCCAAATCATCAGTCCCAGATACATCACGAAGCTGGTGAGCTGACCCAGCGTCAAACTACCGTGCCACACCATCCAGCCACCACCCGCAATCGCCAGCAGGTTAGAGAAACCCACGGCGATATAAATGATGGGATCGAAACGTGCATCAACTCGCGCCACATGCAGGTTTTTCTTGCCGGTGTCGCGCGCAATGTCAGCAAACTGTTGCGATTGATGATCCTCCAGGCCAAAGGCTTTGATCATGCGAATGCTGGTGA
Organism: Pantoea sp. ME81; assembly: GCF_903970985.1. Classification (NCBI taxonomy): domain Bacteria; kingdom Pseudomonadati; phylum Pseudomonadota; class Gammaproteobacteria; order Enterobacterales; family Erwiniaceae; genus Pantoea; species Pantoea sp. ME81. Next base: position 41,322 of record NZ_CAJCKS010000029.1, read on the forward strand.
GGCTCTCCTGTGTTTGGTCATTAAGGCTGGAGAAGGCGGCCTGGGCCACTTTGAAGCGCTGGTGCAGACGAGAACCATCTTTCTGAATGGCAATCGCCATCAGCGGCATTGGGATCAGCGCCAGCAGCGTCAGCTCCCAGCTGATTTGCACGCTCATCACCACCAGCACCACTAAGCCCATCACCAGCGAATCCACCAGCGTCAGGACGCCCTCACCGGCGGCAAACACCACGCGATCGACATCATTGGTGGCGCGTGCAATCAAATCACCAGTGCGATGACGCAAGTAGAACGCCGGATGCTGGCGACTCAGCTGGCGATAGAAATCTTCGCGTAATTCAACCGCGAGCTGGTAGGACGCACCGAACAGCAGCACGCGCCAGACATAGCGCAGCAAATAGACGATGACTGCCGTCACCAGCATCACGCCGATCCACATGAAAATTTTGCCGCTACTTAAAGTGTGTTGCGTCACGCCATCAACAATCACGCCGACCACATGCGGCGGCAGCAGTTGCAATAGCGCAATCACAATTAGCAAGCTGACGGCACCCAGATATCGCCGCCACTCGCGCAGGAAATACCAACTTAATTGGCTGAATAATCGCACAAGACGCTCTCTTTCTGTGCCCGTTCAGGGCGCTACCGGCAACGCGGTGGTGTATTTAATCTCTTCCATGGCGAAACTGGAGGTCACATCAATCAGGCCTGGCACGCCATTCACCAGACGTTTATAAAATGCATCGTAACTTTTCATATCGGCCACCTGGATGCGCAGCAGATAATCGTACTCTCCGGCCATGCGATAGAATGCCATCACTTCAGGCATCTGCTGTACCACGGCAACAAATTGCTGAAACCAGTCGCTGCTATGCTGTTGTGTTTTGACAAACATGAAAGCGGTGAGAGAAAGGCCCATCTTCTCCCCATCCAGCAAAGCCACGCGCGCACGAATAATGCCATCATCTTCCAGCTTTTTCAGGCGTTTCCAGCACGGCGTGGTAGTGAGATTCACCGCATCCGCCAAGGCCTGCAGTGATAATGTGCAATCCTGTTGCAGTATCGCCAGCAAAGTGCGGTCAGTTTTATCTAGCATTTGGCGCTCCGGGAGAAAAATTTTCTCTTATTCGGGCATTATACCCGGATTAAAGCAACCTTATTTTCCTGCCAGTGCCTTACACTGTGCACAATAATGATTACGGATTCGTCACATGCAAACGCCCTGGGTTCGCCACGCCATCAATGAAATTAACGCCGATTTTCAACGCTCTGCGGATACGCATCTTATTCGCTTTGCGCTGGAGGATTTTCCGGGCATCCGCTTTTACCTCAAAGATGAAAGCACCCATCCGAGTGGCAGCCTGAAGCATCGCCTGGCGCGGTCGCTGTTCCTGTATGGGTTGGCGAATGGCTGGATCCGCGAAAATACGCCCATCATTGAGGCGTCATCCGGAAGCACGGCGGTGTCAGAAGCCTATTTTGCGCGTTTGTTGGGTCTGCCATTTATTGCCGTGATGCCCGCCAGCACGGCGAAGCGCAAAATTGAAATGATCCGTTTTTACGGCGGCGAATGCCATTTCATTGCCGATCCTTGTCAGCTGTATAGCGAATCGGAACGTCTGGCGCGTGAACTCAACGGTCATTTTATGGATCAGTTCACCTATGCCGAGCGCGCCACCGACTGGCGCGGCAACAACAACATCGCAGAAAGTATTTTCCGTCAGATGGCGCATGAGCCTTTCCCGGTGCCGCATACCGTAGTGATGAGCGCGGGAACCGGCGGGACTTCGGCCACACTGGGCCGCTATATCCGTTATCAAGGGCACGATACGCGTCTGTTGGTGGTGGATCCGCAGCACTCCGTGTTCTTTGATTTCTGGCATAGTCGTGACAGCGCGCTGCGCAGCGATCGCGGCAGCATGATTGAAGGCATCGGACGTCCGCGTGTGGAGCCGTCGTTTTTACCGGATGTGATCGACGAAATGATCAAAGTACCCGATGGCGCGACAGTGGCTGCGATGCTTCATCTGGAGAAAATTCTGGGTCGTCGCCCTGGCGCTTCAACCGGCACCAACTTCTGGGGCATGCTGCAGGTGGCGAAACGCATGCGGGAAAATGGCGAGCAAGGTTCGCTGGTGACACTACTGTGCGACAGTGGTGAGCGTTATCCGGACACCTATTACAACCCAGAGTGGGTCGCGCAGCATATCGGGGATATTCAGCCGTGGCTGCGTGAGATGCAATAAAAAACCGGACATCCTGTCCGGTTCACTGTAAGCCTCAGCATTCGGGGGAATAATCGAGGTGTGGTGTGCTCATCCAGTGATTTAAGTAATGAGACACCGCCTGTGTCTCGCAATGTCCAATAATCGGTAAATGCGGCAGCGACGATTTCAATTGATGCATGGCGTTGCCCATGATGAACCCGCTGCCAACGCGCTCCAGCATTTCGCGATCATTCATCGCATCACCAAACGCCATACAATCCGCCATTGATAGCGACAGATGCTGGCACAGATGCGCCAGCGCCGCGCCTTTGTGGCAGTCCAGCGGCAGAACTTCCAGACAATCCCATGCGGAAAAACAGATATTGGCGCGCTCACCCAGGGCTTGCTGCAACTCTACTTTTAACGCCTGCAGCATCTCATGCGGCGCAATAAAGCAAATTTTGGTCACCTCATGCGCCGACATCTGACGCAAATCGCGCAGCTGATAATGGAAGCCGCTCATCACGTGTGCTTCCAATGCTCCCAGCAACGGTTTATCGGTGAACCAGCCCTCATCGTTGAAAATATGAATTGATGCAGGCGTTTGCCAATGCGTGTGGATCACCTCTTCGGCTACAGAAGAGGACAGATCACAGCCAAACAGCTGCTGACCTTCCAGATCGTGAATGCGTGTGCCATTGCCGGTGATCAACCAGGCCGGCAGGGTGAGCTGTTCACGTACCACCTGCACATCCATCAGATGGCGGCCCGTGGCAAAGGCAATGGTGATATCGCGCTGATGCAAGGCATGCAGGGTGTCGATGGTTTCAT